>JASLBO010000032.1 GCA_030146605.1 Sphingomonas sp.
GCCGCACAGGATCTCGGCCTCACCGAGCTGCTGGCGCGCGCCGCGCGCAACGATCCCGCGCTACCGGCCACGGAGGCGCGGCTGGAAGCCGGAGAGGCCTCCGTCCGTCAGGCACAAGTCGGTCCGCGCGCGGTCATCGGCGTGGATGTCGAGGATTTCGCCGGCACCGGCCACTATGCGCCGATCGACCGCTCGCAGACCACGGCCTGGTATGAGCGCACCTGGGAGCGCGGTAGCAAGCGCGAAGCCCGGATCGGCGCCGCACGCTCCGAGCTATCCGTGATCGCCCTGCGCGGGCGGGTTCGGGGGCTCGACCTGCTCGCGGAAGTCCAGGCCGCATGGGTCGAGGCGATGGCCGCCAAGGCGCAGATAAGGATCATGGAAGAGCGGCTCGCCTTTGCCGAGCGCACCGCGCGCGAAGTCGGTTACCGCGTCGATCGCGCCGTCGACCCGCTCTTCGCCGACGAACGCGCAAAAACCGCGGTACTGCAGGCGCGGATCGCGCGAGACCAGGCCGTCGAAGCCGCACGGATCGCCCGGGCCAACCTTGCCGCCTTCTGGGCCGGGAACGCCGACTACAACCTCGATTTCGCACCGTTCGAGCAACTCGATCTCGCCGCACCGCAAGTCGACGAAACTGCGGATCTGGCACTGCTCGCCGCCGAGCGCGATGCGGCGAGTGCGCGGGTGCGGCTCGAGGAAACGCGCAGCATCGCTGATCCGACGGTGCGCGCGGGCGTACGGCATTTCGGCGAGGGCAATGATGTCGCGCTCGTCGTCGGCGGATCGATCCCCCTAGGCAGCCGAAGCGCCAACCGGGCCAACGTCGACCGCGCGCGGAGCGAAAGCGTCGCGGCCGAGGCCGAGATCGCGATTGCTCGCGTGACACGGATGCGCGAGGCCGACCACCATGTCGCCGAACGCGCGTCGATCGCCGCCGAGATCGGCCGCATCGATCGCGATGTACTGCCAGGTGCCGAGCGGACCGTCGTCATGGTCCGCGACGGCTTCAACCGCGGCGGCACCGCCTTCACCCTGCTCGAGCTCGCCGAGGCGCAGCGCGTCGTCACCGAGGCGCGGCAACGCCGTATCGAACTGCTCAGGCGCTTTCATCTCGCCGGCGCGCGCCTCGATCGACTCGCCGGCCGCCATCTTCCCCTTCTCGCCAGCGCGGAGAACCGCTGATGTCCCGATTCCTGCTGACTGCGGGCACCCTGATCGCCAGCGTCCTCGTCGCCGGTTGCGGCGGCAACTCGACCACCAACGAGGCGGGCGAGGAACATGGCGCCGCCGCCGCGGAGTATGAGCGCGGCCCGCATCGCGGCCGAATGCTCCGCGACGGCGATTTCGCTGTCGAGATGACGATCTTCGAGGATGGCGTCGAACCCGAGTTCCACGTCTATGCCTATCGTGACGACAAGCCGGTCGCACCCGGGCAAGTGCAGCTCAGCGTCGACCTGACGCGACTGGGCGGGCATGTCGATCGCTTTGCCTTCACTCCGCGCGAGGACTATTTGCTGGGCAACGGCGTGGTCACCGAGCCACACTCGTTCGACGTCAAGGTTCGCGCCATCGAAGGCGGACGCACGCACAACTGGAGCTATGCCTCGTACGAAGGCCGCACGACAATCGCCGCAGACGCCGCACGCCAGGGCGGGGTGAAGTCGGAAAAGGCCGGTCCAGCGAGGGTCAGCGAGCTGGTCGACATGTCGGGCCGGGTCGAGATTACACCGGAGGGCAAGGCCGATGTCCGCGCCTGGCTGCCGGGGCGCATCGTCGCGATGAACGGCCAGCTCGGGCAAAGTATACGCAAGGGCCAGGCGCTGGTGCGCGTCGAATCCAGCCACTCGCTTCAGGTCTATGCAGTGACCGCACCGATCAGCGGCGTGATCGTCGAGAAGAACGCCAATGTCGGCGATACTACTGCCGATCGCGCGCTGTTCGTGATCGCCGACCCCACCAAGCTCCACGCCGAGTTCTTCGTCTATCCGCGAGATGCCGAGCGCATCCGCGTCGGCCAGCGCGTCAGCCTGCGCAGCCTGTCGGGCGAGGCGAAGCTCGAAGCCGAAGTCGAAGCGATCCTGCCGACGGCAGATCTCGCCAGCCAGACGCTGATGGCGCACGTCCATCTACCCACCTCGGCGGCAAGCGTGTTCCGGCCCGGCATGGGCGTCGAAGGGTCGTTCGCCGTCGCCGAGGCACAGGTTCCGCTGGCGGTCCGGACCAAGGCGATCCAACGCTTCCGCGACTTCGAAGTGGTCTATGCCAAGGTCGGCAATACCTATGAGGTGCGCATGCTCGAGATCGGCCGGCGCACGCCCGAATGGACCGAGATCCTCGGCGGGCTTGCGCCCGGCACCGAATATGTGACCGACGGCGCCTTCCTGATCCGCGCGGACATCGAGAAGTCGGGGGCGAGCCATGACCACTGAGGTCAGTGCCCCGCACCAGCCTCACGGCATCCTCGAGCGGATCATCGCAGCGGCGATCCACTATCGCTGGGCCGTGCTCGCCGTGGTCGCCTTGCTCTGCGCGATCGGCGTCTGGAGCTTCCAGCGACTGCCGATCGACGCGACCCCCGACATCACCAACGTCCAGGTCCAGATCAACAGCGAGGCGGCGGGCTTCTCGCCGCTCGAGTCCGAGCAGCGGGTGACGTTCCCGGTCGAGACCGCGATCGCGGGCCTTCCGGGGCTGCAATATACCCGCTCGGTCTCGCGCTACGGGCTGAGCCAGGTGACGGCAGTGTTCGCCGACGGCACCGACATCTATTTCGCGCGCCAGCTGATCAACGAGCGTCTCCAGAACGCACGCAGCCAGTTGCCCGAGACCGTCGCGCCGGAGATGGGACCGATCGCGACAGGCCTGGGCGAAATCTTCATGTACACGCTCGAGGCAGTACCGGGCGCGCGCAAGCCCGATGGCAAGGCGTATACCCCGGAGGACCTTCGCACGCTGCAGGATTGGGTGATCCGCCCGCAGCTGCGCAACACGCCGGGGGTCACCGAGGTCAACAGCATCGGCGGGTTCGAGCGGCAATATCACGTCACGCCGCTGCCCGAACGACTGTCGGCTTACGGCCTGACGCTCAAGGATGTGGTCGAGGCGCTGGAGCGCAATAACGCCAATGTCGGCGCCGGCTATGTCGAGCGCTATGGCGAGCAATATCTGGTTCGCGTCGCAGGTCAGGCGGCGGGAATCGAGGATCTCAAGTCGATCATCGTCACCAACCGCGGCGGCGTGCCGATCCGTGTCGCCGACGTCGCCGATGTCGGCATGGGCGAGGAGCTGCGCACCGGTGCCGCAACCGAGAACGGCCGCGAGGTCGTGCTCGGCACGGTTTTCATGCTCGCCGGCGAGAACAGCCGGATCGTCGCGCGAGCCGCCGCCAAACGGCTGGCGCAAGCGGCCAAGGCGTTGCCGCCCGGTGTCACGGCGGAGGCGATCTACGATCGCACCGAACTCGTCGAGCGCGCGATCTGGACGGTCGAGAAGAACCTGCTCGAAGGCGCATTGCTCGTCATCGTCGTGCTATTCCTGCTGCTCGGCAACATCCGCGCGGCGCTGATCACCGCGGCGGTGATCCCGATCACGATGTTGATGACGATCACCGGCATGGTGCAGGCGGGCGTCTCGGGCAATCTGATGAGCCTCGGCGCGCTCGACTTCGGACTGATCGTCGACGGCGCGGTGATCATCGTCGAGAACTGCCTGCGGCGCTTCGGCGAAACCCAGCATCGGCTGGGCCGGCTGCTGACCCGGGACGAGCGCTTTGATCTCGCGGCCTCCGCGACTTCGGAAATTATCCGGCCGTCGCTGTTCGGCGTGCTCATCATCGCGCTCGTCTATGTGCCGATCTTCGCGCTCACCGGTGTCGAAGGGAAGATGTTCCACCCGATGGCGATCACCGTCGTGATGGCCCTCGGATTTGCGCTGGTCCTCTCGCTCAGCTTCGTGCCGGCGGCAGTCGCGTTGTTCGTAACCGGCAAGGTCGAGGAGAAGGACAGCTGGCTCATGCTCTGGGCGCGCAAAGCCTATGCGCCAGCGCTCGACGCGGCGCTGCGGCTGCGCGTCGCCGTGATCGTCGGCGCGATCGCACTGGTAGCGCTCGCGGGCTTCGGCGCGAGCCGGATGGGATCCGAGTTCGTGCCCAGTCTGGATGAAGGCGATATCGCGCTCCACGCGCTGCGCATTCCCGGCACTAGCCTGACCCAGGCGGTCCACATGCAGACCGCGCTGGAGGCGCGGCTCAAGCGCTTTCCCGAAGTCGAGCGGATCGTCGCCAAGATCGGCACCGCCGAAGTCGCCACCGATCCGATGCCACCCTCGGTGGCCGACACCTTCGTGATGCTCAAGCCGCGCGAGCAGTGGCCCGATCCACGCAAGCCTCGCGCGCAGCTGGTGACCGAGATGCACGCCGCGGCGCAGACCATCCCGGGCAACAATTACGAGTTCACCCAGCCCATCCAGATGCGGTTCAACGAATTGCTCTCGGGCGTGCGTGCCGACGTCGCGGTCAAGATATTCGGCGACGATCTCGAGCAATTGCTCGCGGCGGGTCAGGCGGTCGAGGAGGTGGTCGGTGGCATCAAGGGCGCCCAGGATGTCAGCATCGAGCAAGTCACCGGACTGCCTGTCCTGCAGATCACGCCCGATCGTGCCGCGCTGGCCCGGCTCGGCCTCAACGTCGGGGACGTCCAGGATGTCGTCGCGATCTCTATCGGCGGCGCGGAGGCGGGGCAGATCTTCGAAGGCGATCGCCGCTTCAACGTCATCGTGCGGCTACCCGAGGACGTTCGCAGCAAGGTCGACGAGATCGGCCGGCTGCGCATTCCGCTCGCCGCGACCGAGGGCAATTCGCGTGGCTTCGTTCCGCTCGAGGATGTCGCGAAGGTCGAGGTGGTGATCGGTCCCAACCAGATCAGCCGCGAGGACGGCAAGCGGCGCGTCGTTGTTACCGCCAACGTTCGGGGACGCGATCTCGGCTCGTTCATCGAGGAGCTGCGCACAAAGGTTGATGCCGAGGTCGAGCTGCCGCCTGGCTATTGGGTGAGCTATGGCGGCACGTTCGAGCAGCTGATCTCGGCGGCGGAACGCTTGCGGCTGGTGGTACCCGCGGCGCTGTTGCTGATCTTCGGACTGCTCTTCTGGCTGTTCCGCTCGGTCCGCGATGCCGCAATCGTCTTCTCCGGCGTTCCCCTCGCGCTCACCGGCGGCATCGCCGCGCTGCTGCTCCGCGACCTGCCGCTGTCGATCTCGGCTGGGATCGGGTTCATCGCGCTGTCGGGCGTTGCGGTGCTCAACGGCGTCGTAATGCTGAGCTTCATCCGCGCACTTGTCGCCGAGGGGCGCTCGGTCGACGACGCGATCCGCGAAGGCGCGCTGACGCGACTGCGGCCGGTTCTGATGACGGCGCTCGTTGCGAGTCTTGGCTTCGTGCCGATGGCGTTCAACGTCGGCGCCGGCGCCGAGGTCCAGCGGCCGCTCGCGACGGTGGTGATCGGCGGGATCATCTCGTCGACATTGCTCACACTGCTCGTGCTTCCGGCGCTATACCAGCTCGTGCACCGCGAGCGGCGCGCGCCTGTTGCGCCTGTGGCACCGGAGAAAAGCTGAAATGCGTATGTGGAAGTCGATCCCTGCGGCTCTGGGCGCGCTCATTGTGTCTTCACTAGCGGCCCCGCTCTCACCAGCCTTCGCGCAAGCCGGGATCAGCACCAATCCGCCATCCGTCGAAACCAGAGACTATCTGGCTGCGGTGCACGCCCTGAGCCGGTACAAGATCGCCGCCAGCCGCCTCGCGCTGGGCCAACAGGTGGGCGGAGCCTTGCGCTCATACGCGCAGACGGTGCTCGATCACCACACGCGCTTGCTCGAGGAACAGGTTCGGCGCCTCAACATCCCGGCTACCGCTGACGCCGGAAGCGCACTGGTCGGGCCCTTGTCCGAGATGCTGGACTCACTCCAGAACGTATCGCGCGCCGACTTCGCGGTAGCGTACAAGCGGGGGCAGATCGCCGCGCTGGAAGAAGCCGTTAGAATCCATGACGCCTATGCGGCGGGAGGGGGCGATGCAGAGCTTCGGGCGGCGGCGCAACGGGCCGTGTCTGTCGCCCGTAAGCACCTCGACGCGGCGCGCCAACTTCCCGCAGCCTGAGATCTGCCTTGCCTTGATCGAAGACAGGCGGCCCCGGCACTGCGGCGCGAACGCTCAGCCCGCCTCCGGCAAGCCGAAGACCGCCGACAGATAATGCCGGATCTTCTTCTCGTCGTCGTAGAAGCGGCGCCCGCGGCGACTGGTGGAGCCGCTAACGACATCGCAGCCGCACAGGTTCAGAGTTCTGTACGGAAGTGGCGGAGCGGGTGGTAGCCAAGATTTTTGCATAGTGAGTTGATTCATCGACCAAATATCTTGTTCAGCTGCAGGCTACCCCACACTTTCCCCCACACTCCGCGTGAGATTTTACGGAGCGTAGCGGCACTGCTCGCGACCGCTAAGCG
>JASLBO010000089.1 GCA_030146605.1 Sphingomonas sp.
GTGATCTCCCTGCTTTCCGACCAGCACAAGGCCGCGGCGCTGGGGCAAGCGGCGCGCGCCCGGGTGATCGCGCGCTATGGCTGGGACGCCCGGCTGGCGCCGCTCGACGCGCTTGTCGGTCTGCCCGCGCGTCTCGGAGAAGCAGCATGACCGTCGCGGTGCCTGATAGCCATTTTGTTCGTGCGGAAGCCACGTTCGATGCGCGGTGGAAGCAGCACGCCGTGATCCTGGCCGGCGTCTGGCTGGCGCTGCTCCTGCTCTTTCGCCGCGATGCGCTCGATCTGGCGACGATCTACTGGACCAATACGACCTTCGGGCATTGCCTGTTCATCGCGCCGGTGATCGCCTGGCTGGTCTGGCAACGGCGCGGCGGGCTTGCGCTGGTACGGCCGGAGGGCTGGTGGCCCGGGCTGGCGTTGGTCGCAGCAGGGGGGCTTGGCTGGCTGCTCGGCGATGCGGCAGGCGTTGCGCTGTTCCGGCACGCCGGGCTGGTGCTGATGCTGCAGGGCGCGGTGGTGAGCCTGCTCGGGCCCAATGCGAGCCGGGCCTTGCTGTTCCCGATCGCCTATATGGCGTTCCTCGTCCCGTTCGGCGATTTTCTCGAAGAGCCATTGCAGACGATCACCGTCGCGATGGTGATGCCGCTGCTCCATCTGTTCGGTGTGCCGGCCTGGGTCGACGGGGTGCTGATCACGACTTCGAACGGGTATTTCGAAGTGGCAGAGGCGTGCTCGGGCACCAAGTTCGTCATCGCGATGGCCGCGTTCGGCGTGCTGGTCGCCAATGTCTGCTACGTCTCGTGGGGTCGCCGCGCGGTCTTTCTTGCGATGGCGCTGGTCGTGCCCGTGGTCGCCAATGGTCTGCGGGCTTTCGGGACGATCTACGCGGCGTGGTGGACTTCGGTCGAGGCGGCGACGGGGATGGACCATATCGTGTATGGCTGGGTGTTCTTCGCAGCCGTAATGGCTGCGGTGCTGGCGATCGGCTGGAAATGGTTCGATCGCGATCCCGACGCGGCATGGTTCGATCCTTTGCAATTGCAGGCGCCGGTGCGCGCGCGTGCCGGGGCAGCGGTGACCGGCTTGCTCGCGCTGACCATCACCAGCCTGTTCCTCGGCTGGTCGAGCCTCATCGACGGGCGGGCGGCGCCACTTCCGGCCAAGGTCGAGCTTCCGGAGGTCGCCGGCTGGCACCGGGTGGGTGCGAGCAGAATTGCCTGGTCGCCCAATCTTCCCGGTGCCGACCACTTTGTGCTCGGCCATTATGCCGATGGACGGGGCCGCAGCGTGGACCTCGCCGTTGCGGTCTACGCCAACCAGCGCGAGGGCAAGGAACTCGTCGGTTTCGGGATCGGGGCGATACGCGAGAACGACCGCTGGGTGCGCATCGCCGACCTGCCCGACCTTTCCGGCGGTCACGCGCTGCGCATGACCGGTCCCGGGCGGGTAGAACGCGTGACGGTTAGTTGGTACCGCGTCGGTGATACGCTGACCGGGAGCGACAAACGCGTGAAGTTCGAGACACTGAAGACCAAGTTGCTGGGAGGAAACCAGGCGGCGGTGGCGGTATTGCTGTCCTCCGAGCAGGGGCCGGACCGCGGCGCGCAGGCCGCGATCGCGGATTTCGGCCGCGCATTGGGTCCTGTAGACGCACTCGCCGACCGCCTGGCCGGCCGCTAGACGATGTGCGGCATTGCGGGGCTCTATTACCCCGCCATAGCGAAGCCCGTCGATCCGGCGCGTATCGTCCAGATGCGCGACGCCCTTGCGCATCGGGGGCCTGATGGGGCGGGGGTGTGGGTTGCGCCGGGCGTTGGGCTGGGCCACCGCCGACTGTCGATTATCGACCTCGAGGGGGGCGTTCAGCCGATGGCGACGCCCGATCAGAGCCTGGTCGTCACCTATAATGGCGAGATTTACAATTTCCGGGAAGTGCGCGCCGAGCTCGAGCTCAAGGGCGCGCGTTTCCAGACCGAAAGCGATACCGAGGTGCTGCTGCATGGCTGGCGCGCCTGGGGCCCGGCAATGCTCGAAAAGCTCAACGGCATGTTCGCCTTCGCGCTCTATGATGCTGAAACGCAGAGCCTGTTCCTCGCGCGCGACCGGTTCGGCGTGAAGCCTCTGGTCTATACCAAGCTGGCCGACGGCGCGGTGGCGTTCGCTTCCGAGATCAAGGCACTGCTGGCCCACCCGCTGTTCCGGCGACGGCCCGATTTTCGCGCGGTCGAAGATTATATGGGGCTCGGCTATGTGCCCGACGACGCCTCGCTGCTGGTCGGTGTCAAGAAGCTGCAGGCGGGGCATTATCTGCTGCTCCAGCGCGGCAAGCGCATGCCGCAGCCGGTGCGCTGGTGGGACGTGGACTTCTCGAACCGGGCGACGGGGAAGGTCCACGATCTCGAGGCCGAACTGATCGACCGGATGCGGGCGGCAGTGCGCGCGCGGATGATCGCCGACGTGCCGTTGGGGGCATTCCTCTCGGGCGGCGTCGACAGCAGCGCAGTGGTCGCGTTGATGGCCGAGGCGAGCAAGGCGGCGGTCAAGACCTGCACCATCGGCTTCGACGAGGCCGGGCACGACGAGACCAGCCATGCCGCGCTGGTGGCGGAGAGGTTTGCGACCGCGCACAGCACGCGCCGGGTGAGTGCCGACGACTTCGCGCTGATCGACACGCTGGTCACGGCATTCGACGAGCCCTTTGCCGATGCCTCGGCGCTGCCGACCTATCGGGTGTGCGAGCTAGCCCGCGAGACGGTCACGGTGGCCCTGTCCGGCGACGGGGCGGACGAGGCGTTCGCGGGATACCGACGCTACAAGTTCTTCGCCGCCGAGGAGCGGATGCGGGGCCTGCTTCCCGAGAAATTTCGCGCAAACCTGTTCGGTACGCTGGGGCGGATATACCCCAAGGTCGATTGGGCGCCGCGCGCATTCCGGGCGAAGACCACCTTGCTCGCGCTGGCCGAGAATGGCGAGTTCGCCTATCCCAAGGCTGTCGGGGTTACTGCGCCAGATTTGCGTGACCGGCTCTATACCAGCGCGGCGAAGCATATTCTCGCCGGCCACACTGCCGAACAACGCTATGGCGACGCGATGCGGCGGGCGCCGGCGCGCGACGGGCTGGACCGCGCGCAATATGCCGACATCCAGCATTGGTTGCCCGGCGACATCCTGACCAAGGTCGATCGCACCAGCATGGCCGTCAGCCTCGAAGCGAGGGAGCCGCTGTTGGATCACCGCCTGATCGAGTTTTGCGCGACCCTGCCCGC
>JASLBO010000119.1 GCA_030146605.1 Sphingomonas sp.
GTGCGCTCGCCGCGACGATCCTCGCCCCGTCGACCGGCTGGGCGCTGCTCGCCGGCACCGTGGCCGTGCTCGCGCTCTATCGCGCCTTGCTCTTCATTCACGAGATCAGCCATCTGAAGCACAGCGACTTGCCCGGCTTCCGGCTGGGGTGGAATGCGCTGGTCGGCGTGCCGCTGATGGTGCCTTCGTTCATGTACGAAGGCGTCCACAATCTCCACCACGCCCGCACCCGCTATGGCACGGTCGAGGATCCCGAATATCTGCCGCTGGCGCTGATGAAGCCGTGGTCGCTGCCGTTGTTCGTGCTGGTCTCCGCATTGGCGCCGATCGGCCTGTTGCTGCGCTATGCCGTGCTGTCGCCGCTGTCGCTGGTGGTGCCGCCGCTGCGCCGGATCGTGCGCGAGCGCTATTCCGGGCTGGTGATCAACCCGTCGTTCCGCCGCCGCCCCGCCGAAGGCGCCGAGCGCACCCGCTGGCTGGCGCAGGAAATCGCGACGAGCCTGTGGGCGATCGCGCTGCTTGCGCTGACCGCAGCGAACGTGATCCCGCTCAGGGCCTTCCTGATCTTTCTCGGCGTGATCAGCGCAGTCACCGTGATCAACCAGATCCGCACCCTGGTCGCGCATCTCTGGGAGAATGAGGGCGAGGCGATGACGGTGACCGCGCAATATCTCGACAGCGTCAACGTGCCGCCGCCGGGGCTGCTGCCCGCTTTGTGGGCACCGGTGGGGCTGCGCTACCATGCGCTGCACCATCTGCTGCCGAGCGTGCCGTATCACAATCTTGCCGAGGCGCACCGCCGCCTGACTGCGCTGGTCGACCGCGATTCGCCTTATCACAAAGCGAGCTATGCCGGGCTGCCGGGGCTGGTCCACCAGCTGGCGCGCAGCACGATGGGGACACGGCGCTAAAGCGCTCCGCTCAGGCTGAACGAGAACGGGCCGGTCCTGCAAAGGGGCCGGCCTTTTCGTTCAGCCTCCGCCCTGAACGGGATCAGACCTATTCCTCGGTCCTGAGCAATACCGCCTCGCCGATCATCAGGAACAGCAGGAACGGCGCCCATGCCGCGAGCAAGGGCGGATAGGCGCCGAGATTGCCCATCGCCAGCGCGAAATTGTCGGCGACGAAATAGAGGAAGCCGAGCGCCATCCCGATCACCGCGCGGACGAACAATTTGCCCGAGCGCGCGATGCCGAACGCCGCGACTGCACCGAGCAAAGGCATCAGCACCGAGGAAAGCGGCCCCGACAATTTGTGCCACAGGGAGCCTTCGAGCGCCTTGGTCGGCCGGCCGGCGAGCTTGAGGTCGCCGATCACTTCGCGCAACGCGCCGAAGGACAATCCTTCGGCGGTGATGGAGCTGAGCGTGAACTGATCGGGCCGCACGCCGTCGGCGATGCGCAACGGCGCGAGTGGAGTGATCGTGCCCGCCGCGACGTCGAAGCGCTGGGCGCCGTCGACCCGCCAGCCGGTGCCGTCGCGCACGCCGTGCTTTGCCGTCAGGATCGCACGGAGCGACCGGCCGCTGCGCTCGTACACGCTGACGCCGTAGAGCTGCGCCGCGTCGCCCTTGCCGCGGATCTGGTCGACCGCGATCAGGTTGCTGCCGTCCTTCACCCACACGTTCGCGCGATCGCCGCGGTCGACGGGGAGGGGGCCATATTCGACTTTCTTCCACTGCTCGAGCGTCGCCGTGGCGCGCGCGACGATGCGGTCGTTGAACGCGAAGGACAAGGCCGCCACGCCGAACGCGGCGAGCAGCAGCGGCGCCAGCACCTGGTGCGCCGACAGTCCGGAGGCCTTCATCGCGATGACTTCGCTGTTCTGGTTGAGCTGCGACAGCGCGAGGATGGTGCCGAGCAGCACCGCAAAGGGCAGGAACGTCGCGATGAGCTGGGGCGTGCGCAAGCCGATATAGCGCAGGACCTCGGCATCGCCATTGCCGGCATAGGCCATGATCTTCCCCGATTCGCTGAGCAGATCGAGCGACTGCAGGATCAGCACCAGCCCCGCCAGGATGGCGAAGGTGCGCACGAGGAACATCTTGCCCATGTAGAGCGACATCGTGCGCGACGGGAAGAAATTGACGAGGTTCATGCGGGGATCTCGGTGGTCTTGCGGCGGCGGCCGGGGAGCCTGCGGCGGATCGCGCTCCACGCCTTGGCGAACATCTTTTCGAGCGCGCCGATCGGCTGGCCGCCGGGAACATAGGCGACGGTATGGTACATCCAGAGCACCAGCCCGGCGAAGATCGCGAACGGCACCCACATGGCGATGATCGGATCGATCCGGCCGAGGCTCCCGATCGCCTGGGCGTATTCGTTCACCTTGTGATAGGTGACGATCATCACGATCGACAGGAATACGCCGAGCGCCGAAGTCGAGCGCTTGGGCGGGATGCCCAGCGCGGCGGCGAGCATCGGCAGCAGGAACATCGATACGACTTCGGCCAGCCGGAAATGGAAGGCGGCGCGGCTGGTGGTGCGCTGGGTCTCGGTCGCCTGCTCGCTCTTCCCGATTACCGCCAGTTCCGGGAGCGTGCGTTCGAGGCTCTTGTCGCCGCGCTTGCGGAACTGCTCGTATTTGGGGAGCGGGATCGGCAGATTGTGCGTATCGAAGGTAAGCACGCGCGGCAGGTTCGATCCCTGCGCGGTGTGGACCAGCGTGCCCCGGGTCAGCCGGAAGATGATCGTGTTGGGATCGTCGGCGCGGAGGAACTGACCCTTTTCGGCAGTCACCGCCACCGGCCCGTCCTTGGTCGTCATCCGCACGAAGATGCCTGAGAGATCGCGGCCCTCATTGGCGCTGCTTTCGATCCGCAGCGTCATCTGGCTGCCGAAATTGGTGAATTCGCCGACCTTGATCGACGCGCCGAGCGCGCCCGAGCGCAATTCGAAGCGGAGCTGCTCGTAATTGTAGCGCGCGCGGGGCTGGACATAGCCGACGATCACGAGGTTCAGGATCGCCAGTGCGATCGCGTACATGAAGGGAACGCGCAGCAGTCGGGTGTAGCTGATCCCCACCGCGCGCAGCACGTCGAGCTCGGATGTCGTGGCGAGCCGGCGAAAGGCGAGCAGGCAGCCGAGCATCAGCCCGATCGGAATGCCGAGTCCGAGATATTCGGGAAGCAGATTGGCGAGCATCCGCCAGACCACGCTGACCGGGCCGCCCTCGGTCGCGACGAAGTCGAACAGGCGCAGCATACGGTCGAGCACCAGCAGCATCGCCGAAATCAACAGCGTCGAGATCAGCGGGACCGCGATCAGCCGCGTCATGTAGCGATCGATCGAATTCATGCGGTGCGGCGGTCGCCTGTCCTGTCTTGCCGGCGCGAGGCGCGCCGCTCACTAAAGCAAGAGCCTATACTCGCGGTTCCGGTGTGCGCCACCCCGAAACGACGGATTGCCCGTCATGGGGTGACGGATGGCGGGCAAGGCCTATATGGGCGGCTATGCATTTTCTCGATCAGGCAAAAATCTTCGTGCGCTCGGGCGGCGGCGGCCCCGGCGCGGTCAGCTTCCGGCGCGAAAAGTTCATGGAATATGGCGGCCCCGACGGCGGCAATGGCGGCAAGGGCGGCGACATCATCTTCGAAGCGGTGGCCGGGCTCAATACGCTGATCGACTTCCGCTACACCCAGCATTTCCGGGCGCCGCGCGGACATGGCGGCTCGGGCGCGAACCGGACCGGCGGGGGCGGCGACGATCTGGTGATCAAGGTGCCGGTCGGCACGCAGGTCCTCGCCGACGATGACGAGCGGACCCTGTTGGCGGACCTCACCAAGGTCGGCCAGCGCGTCGTCTTCCTGCGCGGCGGCGACGGCGGGCGCGGCAATGCCAGCTACAAGACCTCGACCAACCGCGCGCCGCGGCAGCACGGCACCGGCTGGCCCTATGAGGAGGCCTGGGTGTGGCTGCGGCTCAAGCTGCTCGCCGATGCCGGGCTGGTCGGGCTGCCCAATGCCGGCAAGTCGACCTTCATCAACCAGGTGACCAATGCGCAGGCCAAGGTCGGCGCGTACGCCTTCACCACCCTTCGGCCGCAGCTCGGCGTGGTGCGCCACAAGCAGCGCGAATTCGTCGTTGCCGACATTCCCGGGCTGATCGAGGGCGCGGCGGAAGGCGCGGGGGTCGGCGACCGCTTCCTCGGCCATATCGAGCGCTGCCAGGTCTTGCTCCATCTCGTCGACGCCAATGACGCGGACGTCGCCGACAGCTACCGGATCGTTCGTGACGAGCTGGAGAATTACGGCGCGGGGCTCACCGACAAGCGAGTCATCGTCGCGCTCAACAAGATCGACACGCTCGACGACGAACTGATCGCTGCGCTTTCGGCCGAACTCGAAGAGGCGAGCGGCGGCGAGGTGATCCCGATCTCGGGCGCGAGCGGCGTCGGCGTCGATTGGGTGCTCGACAAGTTGCTCGAGGCGATCGGGCCGGAAGCGGGCGCGGTGAGCGCGGATGACGAAGGCGGGGATGCGATCGAATGGTCCCCGGTTTGAGACGCGGGTTCCGGTAAGGTCTGCGATCGCGTATAGTCTGCGCATGGCGACGCAGATCGAATACCCGCTGTTGACCGCCGAGGAGTTCCTCGAGATCGATTTCGGGGATCACAAGGCGGAGTTGGACAACGGCGTCATCCGCATGATGGCGGGGGGTACGGCGCGACATGCCGAGATCCAGACGAATATAGTGTCCGTGTTACGGCAGGGCCTTCGGGGTTCAGGGTGCAAACCCTATGGTCCAGACATGGGCGCGCGCACCAACAACGCATCGGTCCGATATCCCGATGTGAGCGTCTATTGTGGCCGCACTGGCGCCAGTGACGAAGATAGAGCTTTTGACGATCCTCGCATCGTTTTCGAAGTGCTCTCAGCCGGAACCTCACGCACCGATCTGCGCGTGAAGTTGCCTGAATATACCGCGTTGCCGAGCGTGGATACGATTGTGTTCGTCGACATCGCAAGGGAGCGACTGCGAGTCGTTCAACGGATAGCCCCGAACGGCTGGAGCGACCTGAGCTATGACGAGCCCACCGACCTTGTCTTGCCGTCGCTGGATATGGTTTTATCTCACGAAGAAATCTTCGCGCGCGACTGATTGGCGCGGGCGCCGCGCCACGCTAAGCCGCGCGCGATGCAACTCTTCCCGCCCGCCTCCTGCCCGCGGTTGATCGTCAAGATCGGCTCGGCGCTGCTCGTCGGTGCCGACGGCGGCGTGCGGCGGCAATGGCTGGCGGGGATCGCAGCGGACATCGCCGGGCGCGCCCGCGCCGGACAGCAGGTTGCGGTGGTCTCGTCGGGGGCGATTGCCTTGGGTGCGCGACGTCTCGGATTGGCCAAGGGCGGCCGGGCGAGCCTCGAGGATGCGCAGGCTGCGGCTGCGGTCGGGCAGATCGCGCTCTCGCAGGTGTGGGCGGAGACGCTTGGCGCCGAGGGGCTGACCGCGGCGCAGATCCTCGTGACGCTCGACGATCTCGAGCATCGCCGGCGGTATCTCAATGCCGCGGCGACGCTCGACCGGCTGCTCGGGCTTGGCGTTGTGCCGGTGCTGAACGAGAATGACAGCGTCGCGACCGAGGAGATTCGCTTCGGCGACAATGACCGGCTCGCGGCGCGGGTGGCGCAGGCGGCCGGTGCGCAGGGAGTCGTGTTGTTGTCCGACGTGGACGGGCTGTACGACCGCAACCCCGCGCTGCCGGGGGCGCAGCATATCGCGCGGGTCGAGCGGATCGATGCCGCGATCGAGGCGATGGCGGACAAGGGTTCGGCCTCGGGCATGGGCTCGGGCGGGATGGTTTCCAAGATCCAGGCGGCGCGGATCGCCAATGCCGCGGGGGCGCATCTCGCGATTGTGTCCGGGCGAATTGAACGGCCGTTGTCGGCGGACGCGAAGCACAGTTTGTTCGTCGCTGAGAAGACGGCGCCCGCCCGCAAGGCGTGGCTGGCCGGCGGGCTGACCGCGCGCGGCACGATCCATGTCGACGCGGGCGCGGCGCGGGCGCTGGCAGGCGGCAAGAGCCTGCTCGCGGCGGGTGCGGCGCGGGTGGAAGGCGATTTCGGGCGCGGCGATCTGGTGGCGATCGCCGGGCCGGACGGCAAGACGCTCGCGCGCGGGCTCGCCGAATATCCGGCGGAGGATGCGGCGAGGCTGGTGGGGCGGCGCAGCGACGAGCATGCCGAAATCCTCGGCTATGCGCCGCGCTCGGCGCTGGTCCACCGCAGTCATATGGCGCTGTTATGATGAATATCCCCAACCCCGGTGGCCCTGCATAATGGCCATTCTCGCCATTACCGGGGGAACCGGCTTTGTCGGGACGCGACTGATCGCGCTGGCGACCGCCGCGGGCCATCAGGTCCGCGCGCTCACCCGGCGCGAACAGGCGGCGCGGGCGCATATCGACTGGGTCGCCGGCGATCTCGGCAGCGCCGCGGCACTCGCGCAACTCTGCAACGGCGCCGACGCAGTGATTCACGTCGCGGGGGTCGTCAACGCGCCCGATCGTGCCGGCTTCGTGATCGGTAATATCGACGGGACGCGCAACATCCTCGCCGCCGCCGAGGGCGCGGGGGTGCGGCGCTTCGTCCATGTCTCGTCGCTCGCCGCGCGCGAGCCCGGCATGTCCGATTATGGCTGGTCCAAGGCCGAGGCCGAGCAATTGGTCGAGCATTCGCTGCTCGACACGATCGTGGTGCGACCCCCGGCGATCTACGGCCCCGGCGACATGGAGATGCTCGAGCTGTTCAAGCTTGCGACGAAGGGCATCGCATTGCTGCCGCCGGGCGGGCGGCTGTCGGTGATCGAGGTCGGCGATCTAGGCCGGCTGCTGCTCGCGCTGGCGGGGGGCAACAATGCCGGCCATTCGTTCGATTGCGACGATGGCCGCGAGGGCGGCTGGAGCCACAAGGAATTCGGGCTGGCGATCGGTGGCGCGGTCGGCAAGCGCGTCGCGGCGATCGCGCTGCCGCGGCCCCTGATGATGGCGGGCGCGCATCTAGATCGGCTGGTGCGCGGCAAAGGCGCCAAGCTGACGCCCGATCGCGTCGCCTATTTTTGCCACGAGGATTGGGTGATCAATCCCGCGCGGCGCCCGCCCGGCGACATCTGGAAGCCGCAGGTCGAAACCGATGCCGGGCTCGCGGCGACGGCGGCTTGGTATCGCGATCAGGGTCTGCTCTGACCGGTCTGTTGCCGCCCCGCCGGGCGGGCGACTAGCGCGCCATCATGCTGCGCGCCACTGCCTCGGCGGTCTTGATTCCATCGATCGCGGCCGAAAGAATGCCGCCGGCATAGCCCGCGCCTTCGCCTGCGGGGAACAGCCGCTCGACGTTGAGGCTCTGAAAGTCCGCCCCGCGGGTGATCCGCACCGGTGAGGAAGTGCGCGTCTCGACGCCGGTCATCACGGCGTCGGGGTGGTCGTAATTGGCGATCTGGCGGCCGAACACCGGCAGCGCCTCGCGGAACGCCTCGATCGCATAGCCGGGCAGGCATTGCGCGAGGTCGGTCATCGTCACGCCAGGCTTGTACGAGGGGATCACCTCGCCCAATTCGGTCGAGGCGCGTCCGGCGAGCATATCGCCGACCTTTTGCCCGGGCGCATGATAATTGGAGCCGCCCGCGGTGAAGGCGAGGTCTTCCCAATGCCGCTGCAGCTTTATTCCCGCCAGCGGCCCGTCGGGATAGTCCCGGGCCGGATCGATGGCCACCACGAGCCCCGAATTCGCATTGAACTCGGCGCGCGAATATTGGCTCATGCCGTTGGTGACGACGCGGCCTTCCTCCGAGGTCGCCGCCACTACGCGCCCGCCGGGACACATGCAGAAGCTGTAGACCGTCCGGCCGTTGGCGCAGTGGTGCGCGAGGCTGTACGCGGCGGCGCCGAGATCGGGATGCCCGGCGCATTTGCCGAAGCGCGCGCGATCGATCCAGCTCTGCGGATGCTCGATCCGCACGCCGATCGAGAACGGCTTGGCCTCGAGATGGACGCCGCGCCGGTGGAGCATCTCGAAGGTCGGCCGGGCGCTGTGCCCCACCGCGAGTACGACATGATCGGCCTCGAGAAAGCTGCCGTCATGGAGGTGAAGGCCGCGCAACTGCTGCTTGCCGTCCGGCGCGCGCTCCAGTTCGAGATCGTCGACTCGCGTCTCCCAGCGATACTCGCCGCCGAGTTCCTCGATCGTACGCCGCATGCTCTCGACCATGGTGACGAGGCGGAAAGTGCCGATATGGGGGTGCGCTTCCCACAGGATGTCGTCGGGAGCGCCCGCCGTGACGAATTCCTCGAGCACCTTGCGGCCGAGGAAGCGCGGATCCTTGACCCGGCAATAGAGCTTGCCGTCGGAGAAGGTGCCTGCGCCGCCTTCGCCGAACTGGACGTTCGAGTCCGGGTTGAGCTCGCCGCGGCGCCACAATCCCCAGGTGTCCCTGGTGCGCTGGCGCACCACCTTGCCGCGATCGAGGATGATCGGGCGGAAGCCCATCTGCGCGAGGATCAGGCCGGCGAACAGTCCGCAAGGCCCCGCGCCGATCACGACGGGCCGCAAGCCGGCCCAGCCCGCGGGCGCCTGCGCCACGAAATTGTAGCGCATGTCGGGCGTCGGCTTGAGGTCCTTGTCGCCGGGGAAGCGCGCGAGCACCGCGGCCTCGTCGGCGAGTTCGACATCCAGGGTGTAGACCAGTTGGATGGCGTTGCGCCGCCGCGCATCATTGCCGCGGCGGTAGACCGAGAAACGCAAAAGGTCCGCCGGCGCGATGCCGAGACGTGCGGCAATCGCCGCGGGCAGCGCCTCGGGGTCATGGTCGAGCGGCAGGTAAAGTCCGGAAAGGCGAAGCATGGCAAGCCCCTAACCGCTTGCGCCGCATGCCGCCAGCAGCACGGTCATCCCGCCATGATGGCAGGAGGACCCTAGAGCGGAGGATCGAGCGCGATGCGGTACCGCATCTCGGCGGAGAAGCTGCGCGCGACCGCCTTGAGATTGGCATCGGTATCGGGATCGCGCTGGATCGATTCGAGCGCGGCGAAGGCGGCGGCGCGGTGGCGCTCGCTGCGGAACAACGGGGTCGCCAGTTCGGGCACCCGGCGCTCGCCGATCGGCCAGCTCGACATGCAGGCGAGATCGGTGACCACCCGGCGCAACTCGCTCTGGCCCAGCGCGACCCGCTTGAGGCTTCCGGTGCGGCGATACGCCTTGGGCCAGCCCTGCTCGAACGCGTCGAGCGCGCGCGCCTGGTCCGCCGGATCGACCGCGTTCGCGGACTTGCACGGCGAGGCTGTCGGCGCAGCGGGCGCGATCATACCCGCGCCCCGGGTGAGCGCGGCGGCGGGGGCGTGCATGCGGCCGTTGGCATAGTGATAGCGGACAAGCGGACCGCCGGCGGCGGTGGCGGGCATTGCGACGGTGAAGACGCCGCGCCGCAACTGCGGCCGCGCCGCCGCGCTGCACGTGCCGAACGCTTCGGTGACGACCGGCTCCTGTCCGGGGCGCGTCACGATCACGGCGTAGCGCGCCGGGCATTCCGCGCCCGCCTTGCCGCGGATCAGGTGCAGCCGGGCGCCCTGCAGCGTATAGCTGCCGACGACGGAGAGGCGATCGACCAGCTCGGCACCGAACGGACGCGAGATCACGGTCTTGCCCAGCTTGATCGCCTGTTCGCTGCCGGCCGATATCACTGTGGCCTTCTGATCGGCGGCAAATGCCGCCCCGCCCGCCGACAGCAACAGAGGGGCGGCGAGCAGCATCAATGGCCTTGGCATCGGGGACCTCTCGGGAGCGGAAATGTACGGCGCTAGCACGCGCGAAGCCGGGCCGGGTTCCGCTTCAACCGCGATTTTGCGCGGAGAGATCGGCGGTGGCGGCTTCGAAGTGCGCGATCACGCCGTCGACGCCCGCAGGCGCATCGGCACGCGCGGCGCTGTCGAGCGCGGCACGGACCCCGCTCACCTGCTGATCGCCGCTCGCGCCCGCCAGTCCGGCGACCTGGATGACCGCCGCCCGCGTGAAATCGTCGAGCGCGCGGCGCAATTCGCCTTCCTGCGCCGGGCCGGCACCGAAGCGCGCCGAGAGTTCGCGGGTCAGATCGCCAAGGCCATAGACATCACCGCGGCGCGCGAGCTCGCCCATATCCGGAGCGAAGCCGCTGCCATTGCCCGCGGTCTGGCTCCACGCCTGCGTGCCGCTGCCATTGCCGCGGCTGGCGGCGTCTACCCATGCAAGGACGCGGTGGCCGATCTCACCCATCGTCGCGATCGCCGCGCCGCGCGCGTCGGTCGACGCGCCGAGGCCGGTGGGGGAGAGGGGCGAGAGCCCGGAGATGCGGTCGATACTGGTCATGATCCTGTTTCCGCGGCTGGCGCCCGGTGAGACCGGGGGCATGTCACTTTGCTTCCGAAGGCCGGTCCGATGACATGGCTATCTTCGTTCACAGCCTATGTGGCCTTGGGGGCCGGCGCACGCCATAATCGCAACGATTAGCCGTGCATCGGCGGCCATTGCTCAGCGCAGACGGTCGAGGGGGGAGGGGGTATCGAGCAGCCGCTCGATCGGCCCGGGCGCGGTTGCGCCGGCGGGGGTTGCCTGCTCGGTTCCTCGCCGCAGATCGCGTGAGGCCTCGCCGCTCCGTTCGAGATCGCGCGCTGCGGCATCCTGGGCGCGCTCCCCATTCGACATCCGAACGGCGCCGACGCGCACGCCCGCTGCCTGCACTCCGATACCAATGGTCATGCCGTGTCTCCTATGTGCGCCCCCGGATATATCCGGGCCGGAAGCGGCCTGCGATAGTCGCATCGATTAAACGCGAGCGCCGCGCGCAGGACGCACGGATCGCGACCGTCGTTCCTAAGCATTTCGACTAGCCCGGCTAATCGGATCGCTGAGAGCGCGGACGAAGCCGATCGTGCAGAAGGGCGTTGACGGCTCACCCCTTGCCGCCGTCCCGCGGGTCCCCGGTTCGAGGGCAGCAGATCAAGGATGGAGGACTACGA
>JASLBO010000121.1 GCA_030146605.1 Sphingomonas sp.
TCGAGGAACAGCGCCCGCCCGGTCGGCAGCGAAGCGAAGCCGCTGACCACCATGCCCTGGGTCTGCGTGTCGTGCGGTGCGGCCAGCTTCAAGCTCGGCGGGCCGTTTTGCGGTGCGGCGCTCACAGGTCGTTGATCCACAAAGCGGCGTCCTTGTCCGAGAGTGTTCGCTTGCGCAGCCCGATCGCGACGCGGAAATTCCGCTCGATCTGTTCGGCGGTGAGGTCCTTATAGGCCGAGTACCAGAAGCGGCTGACCGTCATCGAATGCCGCGCCCATTCCTTGAACTGGCGACCATGGCTGGCGCCGTCCTTGACGAGGAATCGGGTGGGCGGAAAACCGACACCGCAGCACCAGGCGAGGGTAAGCCCGGCATGGGCCTTCTCGATGAAGTCGTCGAGATAGCTCTCCCAGGTCTGGTCGAAGTTCGAGAAGAACATCAGCCGCGACTTGTTGTTGACCATCGCCCAATGCGCGAAATGGATCGTCCGCATCGACCCGAGATAGCCCTTGCGCGCAACGATCCGCAGCACGAGGCCCAGCCCGCGATGTCCCGCACGGATCAGGATCATGCGCAGGATACCCGGCTTGATCAGCACCAGCGAGCCCATATGGTTCTGCGGGATCCAGTCCTCGCGCCGCGCCATCTCGCGCAGCATCACCGGATCGACCGGTGGCGCGTCCTGCGACGCATCGCGCCGCTCGATGATGCGCAGCCACAAAATGATGCCGGCAATGACGACCGGCGCACCCGCGAGTCCCCAGAGCAGCCAGGTCACCATGTCGCGCCACGCCGCGTCGAAATTGCGTGCCGTGGCCAGCATCGACAATGGCGTGCCGATCGCCACCGCGACGACGAGATAGCCCGCGACGAACAGCAGCAGCGGGATCAGCTGGCTGAAGAAGAATTTGAGGAAGCTGAACTTGGTCGCGATCTCGGTCCCCGGCAGCGCCACGCCGATCCGCTTCAGCAGCATCGCGATGCCGATGAAGATCAGCACCAGCAGGATCAGATAGCGCTCCCACGGCATCGCAAGGCTGAGGAACAGTCCGGGGACCGACAGCACGAACACCGCCGCGACGATGAAGCCGATCAGCCGCACCCAATCCCCAATATTCTCGGCCAGCGGGATGCGCGTCGGCGCCGGCTGGTCGAGCCAGGCGAATTTCGGGTGCACAGCGGCGCGCAATTTAGCGTGGATCTGGCGCGGGCTGAGCACGCGATAGGGGTTGGGCCCGTCGACATTGGCGCAGCGCAATTCGACCCGGGTCGCCTCGAACAATTTGTGCTCGGCGAGGATGCGGTCGCGCGTCATCCCGCGATTGCCGTGGTGGAACACCGTCGGCTTGAGCGAGCGCCGCTCGAGATAAGGCGCGATCGGCGCGCGGGCGTCGCGCGCGGTGATCGAATCGAACAGCGGCCCGTCATTGTCGAGCGGCTTCTTGCAGCAGCGCAGCATCGACCGCAGCTCGGGCCCGATCGCCGATTCGAGCTGCGCCCAGAATGGGCCCTTCTCGCCGTCGAAATTGGCTTCGATCACGAACAGCGGATCATAGTCGAAGCCGGGATAGACGCTGAGCGACATGAAGTGGACCGCCGGCACACGGGTCAAGAAGTCGGCAAAAGGTCCGGTGCCGCCCGACGGATCGGTACTGCGTTTCTCGCGTAGCTTGTCGAGCAATGACGACAAATGATCATAGCTCTCGGGCTTTACCTCGAGCGCCACGGACAAGGTGGTCTGCCGCATGCATCTCCCCCACTTCATCGCGGCCGCCGCCCCCCGGCAGCTGCGATTCGATGCGGAATGTCACACAGTCATTCGTTCAAAGATAGGACAGATCCGACTTGGGCAGCATTGATCCCTGCCGACTTACCTGGATTAAACAGTGTCCAGCCCTAGGTGCCATTTTGCTAACCTGAGTAAGTTGTTGGAACAGATTGTCAAAATCCCTGTTGAGGGTGACACGACAGGGAGAATTCTTATGAAGCTTTTACTTGCCTGCGCGAGCGCCTTTGCGCTTGCTGCTTGCAGCGCAACCACGATGGGCGGCGACGGGCCGGCCGAGATGGCCGCCGACGCAACGCCAAGCGACGCACTCGGCTATGTCTCAATGGCCGGATCCAGCGATCTGTACGAGATCGAATCGTCGCGCCTCGCGCTTCAGCGCGGGTCCAGCGCCGGGGTGAGGCAGTTCGCCCAGATGATGATCGACCATCACACCATGACCACCCAGCAGGTGATGCAGGCCGCCCGCGCGGCAGGGATGAGCCCGCCGCCGCCCACATTGCTTCCGCCGCATCGTGCGCTGCTCGACGAGTTGCAGCCGGCGAACGGCAGCGACTTCGACCGGATGTACCTGCGCCAGCAGCGCATGGCCCACCGCATGGCGCTGGCCCTGCATCAGAATTACGCCCGCAGCGGCGATACCGCGCAGCTCCGCCAGACCGCGGCCACCGCCGTCCCGATCATTCAGCGTCACATCGACGCGCTGAAGGGCCTCTCCCCGACCTGAGCATCCCTCCTGGCCCCCAGGTCGAACTGGGGCGGGTGCCTTCGGCATCCGCCCATTTTCTGTGCCTCAGCCGAACGTCGTATCGAGGAACATCATCGCACCCAGCCCGATCATCAGCCCGGTGCTGACCTTGCCGCCGCCGTTGATCCGGGCGTGGGCGTCGGGGATGATGTCGGACGCGACGACATAGATCATCGCGCCCGCCGCGAGGCCCAGCCCCCAGGGCAGAAATGCCTGCGCAACCGTGACGATGCTCACCCCGATCAGCCCGGCCACGGGCTCGACCAGCCCGGAGCCCGCCGCGATCAGCGCCGCGCGGCCGCGCGAATAGCCGATCGAACTCAGCGCCACTGCCACCGCCAGCCCTTCGGGGATATTCTGCAGCCCGATGCCCAGCGCAGTCACGCGCCCGGCCTCGAAATCGCCGCCGCCGAAGCTGACGCCCACCGCCATGCCCTCTGGAAAATTGTGCAGCGTCACCGCCGCGACGAACAGCCAGATCCGCCGTACCGAGGCGGAAGCAGCGGCGATACCCGGCGGCCCCAGCCCGAGCTTGTCGAGCGGCGGCACCCAGTCGTTCAGCTTGGCGATGACGAACGCGCCGAGCATCACCGCGGCGACCACGGTGATCGATGCGCCCGCCTGGCTGGCGCCCTGCTGCCGCGCCACTTCGATCGCCGGCAGGATCAGCGAGAAGAAGCTCGCCGCGAGCATCACGCCTGCGGCGAAACCGAGCAGCAGATTCTGTTGCTGATCGCTCGGCTGGCGCATGACCAGCACGGGGATCGCCCCGAGGCCGGTCGCCATGCCTGCGCACAGGCTGCCCGCCGCGCCAGCGATGATGATCTCGTTCACGGCGCCTGCACCATATGGCTATCTCTCCCCTGCCCCACCCGTTTCGTTCGCCGGCCAGCGTATCAGCAATCGATCGACTCGC
>JASLBO010000431.1 GCA_030146605.1 Sphingomonas sp.
GGCGCTGCCGCCGCTCGACCTCGTCATCAGGACGTCGGGCGAACAACGACTCTCCAACTTCCTGCTGTGGCAGGCGGCCTATGCCGAATTGCTGTTCGTCGACACGCTCTGGCCCGATTTCGACGAGAAGGCGCTTGCCGACGCACTCGGCCGATTCGGCGAGCGGCAACGGCGCTTCGGAGGCTTGTGACCAAAGGCAAATCGGATCTCGGGACGCGCGCGATCGTCGCTGTCGCGCTGGTCGGCCTGGCCGCAGTCGCCTTATGGGCCGGTGGGCTGGGCTTCTGGCTCGTCATCGCCGTGATGGCGGTGCTGATGATGGCCGAATGGGCAGGGCTCTCGGGCACCACCCCCCGCGAGAAAAGGCTGGCGCAATATGCGTTGACCGTGCCGCTGGCGATCATGGCGCCGGGCCTCGCCGCCGGGCCCGGCTTCCTCGCGCTCGGGCTGCTGATCGGCGCGGCTTTCTTCGTCGCGGCGGTGACGCGCAAGGGCCAGCTCGCGGTGGGGGTGCTCTATTCGGGGCTTCCGGTGCTCGCGCTGCTGGCGCTGCGCGAACATGCGTCGCACGGCCTGCTCTACGCATTCTGGGCGATGGCATTGGTCTGGGCATCCGATACCGGCGCCTATTTTGCCGGCCGCGCGATCGGTGGGCCGAAGCTCGCGCCGCTGATCAGCCCGAACAAGACCTGGGCGGGCTTTTTCGGCGGCGTCGCCGCGGCGGGGGTGTTCGCCGCAGTGCTGGTCGCCGCCTTCGGGCTTCCAATGGTGCTGGCTTTGGCCACGCCGTTTCTGGCGATGCTGGCGCAGGCCGGCGACCTCTATGAGAGCCACCTCAAGCGCTGCGCGGGGGTGAAGGATTCGGGCAATATGCTGCCCGGCCATGGCGGCATCCTCGATCGGCTCGACGGACTGGTCGCGGTCGCGCCCTTTGCGGCGCTGCTGGTGCTGGTGGCGGCATGACCAGGCGCGTCACCGTGCTCGGCGCTACCGGATCGGTCGGCAGCTCGACGCTCGACCTGATCGAGCGCGCGCCCGACGATTTCGAGATGGTCGCGCTCACTGCCAATCGCGACGTCGACAAGCTCGCGGCTGCGGCGATCCGGACGCGGGCGAAGGTTGCCGTGGTCGCGGACGAAAGCTGCCTGGCTGCGCTTCGCGACGCGCTGGCCGGGAGCGGCGTGGAGGCGCGGGCAGGGGCCGGGGCGGTGTGCGACGCCGCGCGGATCCCGGTCGACTGGACGATGGCGGCGATCGTCGGCACCGCCGGGCTCAAGCCGGTGATGGCGGCGCTCGAGGCGGGCGGCACCGTCGCGCTCGCCAACAAGGAGGCGCTGGTTTCCGCGGGCGAGGTCATGATGGCGGCCGCCCGGGCGCATGCGACGACGCTGCTGCCGGTCGATTCGGAGCATAATGCAGTGTTCCAGTGCCTCGACCGCACCGCGCCGCGCGGCGTGCGCAGGATCATTCTCACCGCCAGCGGCGGGCCGTTCCGCGCGACGCCGCTGGAAGCGATGCGGTCGATCACCCCGGCCCAGGCGGTGGCGCATCCGAACTGGTCGATGGGGGCCAAGATCTCGGTCGATTCGGCGACGATGATGAACAAGGGGCTCGAACTGATCGAAGCCTTTCATCTGTTCCCGGTGCGCGCCGACCAGCTCGACATCCTCATCCACGCCCAGTCGGTGGTGCATTCGATGGTCGAATATGTCGACGGCTCGGTGCTGGCGCAGCTCGGCACGCCCGACATGCGCACGCCGATCGCCTATGCGCTCGCCTGGCCCGAGCGGATGGCGACGCCGTGCGAGCCGCTCGATCTTGCCAAAGTGGGCCGGCTCGACTTCGAGGCGGCGGATCCGGTGCGCTTTCCGGCGCTCACGCTGGCGCGCGATGCGCTTGCGGCGGGCGGCGCGCGCCCGGCGATCCTCAATGCCGCCAATGAAATAGCCGTTGCCGCATTCCTTGCCGGTCGCGTCGCATTTCTTGAAATTGCCGCAATCGTTGCCGATACGCTGGCCCGCTACGACCCGGCCGCCCCCGAATCGCTGGATGCCGTGTTGGCAATCGACGCCGAGGCGAGGGCGTATGCAGCCGCGCGTGTGAAGGACTGCGTTCTTTGATCGAATCTCCCGCCATCCCGATCTATTTCATCGCCTTTGTGCTGGTGCTCGGGCCGCTCGTCTTCCTGCACGAGCTCGGACATTATCTCGCCGGGCGCTGGTTCGGCGTGAAGGCCGAGGAATTCGCGATCGGTTTCGGCCGCGAGATCGCCGGCATCACCGACAAAAGGGGCACGCGCTGGAAGTTCGGCTGGCTGCCGCTTGGCGGCTATGTGCGCTTCGCCGGCGACATGAACCCGGCAGGCCAGCCTTCGCCCGAATGGCTGGCCTTGCCCGCGGCCGAGCGCGCCCAGACCTTCCAGGCCAAGCCGCTGTGGCAGCGCGCGATCATCGTGGCGGCGGGGCCGATCGCCAACTTCATCGTCGCGATCCTGATCCTCACTGCATTCGTGTTCGCATATGGGCAGAACGTGACGCCGTCGGTGGTGGGCACCGTGCAGCCGGGCAGCGCTGCGGCGGCCGCCGGGTTGCAGCCCGGCGACAGACTGACGGCGCTCGGCGGCCGCTCGGTCGAGACCTTCGTCGACATTGCCAAATATGCGCAGATGCGTCCGGGGGAGCCGGTTCGGATCGACTTCGAACGCGGCGGCCGGGCCATGGCGGCGGACACCGTGATCGGCGTTCGCGAAGAGCAGGATCGCTTCGGCAACAAATACCGGATCGGCATCGTCGGGGTGGGCAACAGCACCCCCGTGGTCCAGTCCGTGGGGCTTCTGGAGGCGCCTTTCGTCGCGGTTCGCCGGACCCTCGACATCGTCCAGATGCAGATCGACGGGCTGGGGCAGATCATCACCGGCCGCCGTCCGCTGAGCGAATTGGGCGGACCGCTCAAGATCGCGCAGGTATCGGGCGAGCGCTTCGCGATGGGACTGTCCGAGTTCGTGTTTCTCGTCGCGCTGATTTCCATTAATCTCGGATTCATCAACCTGTTGCCAGTTCCAGTGCTGGATGGCGGGCATCTTCTGTTCTACGCAGTCGAGGCCGTACGCCGCCGCCCGGTCGAGCCGCAGGTGATGGAATGGGCTTTCCGGGGCGGCCTGATCGCAATTCTGGCGCTGATGCTGCTGGTGACGTTCAACGATCTGGGCGCATTCGGCGTCTGGCGAAATCTGGCCGGGTTGATCGGTTGATGCGGTTAAGGCAGGGGCGGTTGTTCCGGCGTCGCGTGGGCAGCGGCATTACTCGAAATCCGACTTGGGGTGGGATGTGACGATCAAGGTTTATCATTTCGGCGCACGCGCCACTGCGACGCTTCTCGCGGGCACCATGCTCACGGGCCTCGCACATGCGCAGACCGCTCCCGCCCGGACCGGACCTGCTCCGGCGCCCGCGCCGCAGGCGCTCGCCGCGCCCGCACCCGTGCAGGAAGTGCGGACGATCCGCTCGATCCGGGTCGAAGGCGCGCAGCGTCTCGAGCCCGAGACGGTGCTGTCCTACACCCGGCTGCGCACGGGCGACACGTTCACCAACGAGACCGTCGATCAGGCGATCAAGGACCTGCTCGCCTCGGAGCTGCTCGCCGACGTGTCGATCGACACCACCGGCGACAATCTCGTGATCCGGGTGCGCGAGAATCCGGTGATCAACCGGGTGATCTACGAGGGCAACAAGCGGCTCAAGCAGGACAAGATCAGCAAGGAAGTGAAGCTGGCGCCGCGCCAGATCTTCACCCGCACGGCGGTTCGCGCCGACGTGGCGCGCATCGTCGAACTGTATCGCCGCCAGGGCCGCTTCGCCGCGAATGTCGAGCCCAAGATGGTCAGCCTCGACCAGAATCGCGTCGATGTCATCTTCGAGATCAACGAGGGCCCCAAGTCCAAGGTGCGCCAGATCAACATCATCGGCAACGAGGTGTTCTCCGACGGCAAGCTGCGCGGCGAGATGGCGACCAAGCAGGCGCGCCTGACCTCGATCTTCAGCTCGAATACGTCTTACGATCAGGACCGGCTGGCCTATGACCAGCAGAAGCTGCGGCAGTTCTATCTGACCGAAGGCTATGCCGATTTCCGCGTGATCTCGGCGGTGGCCGAGCTGACGCCGGACAAGCGCGACTTCATCATCACCTATGTGGTGGAAGAGGGCGAGCGCTACAAATTCGGTCCGGTCACCGTCGACAGCGCGATCCGCGACTTCGACGACAAGCGTCTGGCCGCCGCGCTGCCGATCAAGGAAGGCGATTGGTACAACGCCAAGACGGTCGAGGATGCGGTAGACTCGCTCAGTGAGACAGCGGGTCTGTTTGGCTATGCCTTTGCCGAGGTGAGTCCGAACTACGACCGCGACCGCGAAGCACGGACGATGACGCTCTCCTTCAGGATCGGCGAATCGAACCGCACCTATATCGAACGGATCGAGATCACCGGTAACCGCAACACCCAGGACAAGGTCATCCGCCGCGAGTTCCGCGTCGCGGAAGGCGATGCGTTCAACACCTTCCTGGTCAAGCGGTCGCAGGACCGGATCAACTCGCTGGGTTATTT
>JASLBO010000178.1 GCA_030146605.1 Sphingomonas sp.
CCCGGCCCTCTCCCCTGAAGGGGAGAGGGCCGGGGAGAGGGGCAAGTGGGATGCACTATCGATAGGCCCCTCTCCCCGCAAGCGGGGAGAGGGAGCTTTTGCCACTGCGATCGCTTCGGCGAGATCCAGCCGGCCGTCGTACAGCGCCCGGCCGGTGATGACGCCCTCGACGCCGTCGGTCACATGGCCCTTCAGCGCATGGATATCGCCAATATCGGTCACTCCGCCGCTCGCGATCACCGGGATCGACACCGCGCGTGCCAGCGCCACGGTCGCCTCGACATTGCAGCCCTTGAGCAGCCCGTCGCGGCCGACATCGGTGAACAGCAAAGCCGCCACGCCGGCATCCTCGAAGCGGCGGGCGAGATCGACTACCGCCACGTCGGATACATCGGCCCAGCCGCGCGTCGCGACCATGCCGTCGCGGGCATCGACGGCCACGACGATCCGGCCCGGATTGTCGCGCGCCGCCTCGCGGACGAGCTCGGGGTTCTCCAGCGCGGCGGTGCCGATCACCGCGCGCTGCACGCCGAGATCGAGCCAGCGCTCGATCGAGTCGCGATTGCGGATGCCGCCGCCCAGCTGGACCTTGCCGCCGAAGCGCGTGACGATCGACGCCACCGCCGCGCCGTTGACCGACTCGCCCGCAAAGGCGCCGTCGAGGTCGACGACGTGGAGCCATTCGGCGCCGGCATTCGCGAAGCTCTCCGCTTGCGCGGCGGGATCGTCGCCATAGATGGTGGCGCGGTCCATATCGCCCTCAGCGAGGCGGACGACCTGGCCGGCCTTCAAGTCGATGGCGGGGAAGACGATCAGGGCCGCCATTTCAGAAACCTCTCCAGCAGCGCGATGCCGTAGCGCTGGCTCTTTTCGGGGTGGAACTGGACGCCGGCCAGATTGTCGCGGCCGATCGCGGCAGTGACCTCGCCGCCATGCATGGTGGTGGCGAGGACATGCTCGCCTTCGAAGGCGAAGCTGTGAAGGAAATATGCCTCGCCGGGCTCGATCAGCGGGTGGGCGCCGACGGGAACGACATCGTTCCAGCCCATATGGGGAATCCGGACGTGGGCAGAAGGCGGCAGATGCCGCACCACGCCGGGAATCCAGCCGAGGCCGTTATGTGAGCCGAGCTCCTCACCGCGGCTCGCCATCAGCTGCATGCCGACGCACACGCCGAGGAACGGCGCGGCTTCGTTCAGCACGCGCTGCTCGAGCGCGGCGACCATCCCGTCGACGTCGCGCAAGCCCCGCGCGCAGGCACCGAACGCGCCGACGCCGGGAAGTACGATGCGATCGGCCCTGGCCACCACATCCGGATCGGCGGTAATCACCAGCCCCTCGGCGCCCGCTGCCTTGAGTGCATTGTGGACCGAGTGGAGATTGCCCGCGCCGTAATCGATCAGCGCCACGCTCATCCGGCGAGCGCTTCCAGCCCCGGCGCGGTCATCGTCGGCGTGAATTCGGTGAGCGCGTAGTCGGCGACGTCGTGGACTGCGAAGGGGTCCCGGGCGAGCAGCGCCTCGGCCTCGGCGCGGGTGCCGCGCAGCAGCAATACCCCGCCGCTCGGCGGTGTCTGCCGGCCCGATGCCAGCATCGTCCCGTCGGCATAGCGCGCCCGCAGCCAATCGATATGCGCGGCGCGGTGCAGGTCGACCGTCTCCAGCGGCGCCTTGTAGCTGAGGATTGCGACGATCATCAGAGGACGCCCTTCGTGCTCGGGATCGTATCGGCCTTGCGCGGATCGATCTCCACCGCCTCGCGCAGCGCCCGGGCGAGGCCCTTGAACGCGGCTTCGGCGATATGGTGGTTGTTGCTGCCGTAGAGCGTCTCGACGTGGAGCGTCACGCCCGCGGTCTGCGCGAAGCTGTGGAACCAGTGTTCGAACATCTCGGTGTCCATCTCGCCGAGCCGCTTCTGGCTGAATTCGGTCTTCCAGACGAGGAACGGGCGACCGGAAATATCGATCGCGACGCGCGCCAGCGTCTCGTCCATCGGCGACAGCGCGTCGGCGTAGCGGCGAATGCCCTTCTTGTCGCCGAGCGCCCTGGCCACGGCTTCGCCGATCGCGAGGCCGGTATCCTCGACGGTGTGGTGCTGGTCGATATGCAAGTCGCCAACGGTCTTGACGTCCATGTCGATCAGCGAATGGCGGCTGAGCTGCTCGAGCATGTGATCGAAGAAACCGATGCCGGTCGAGACCGCATACGCGCCGGTGCCGTCGAGGTTGATGGTGACGTCGACCGAGGTCTCGCTCGTCTTGCGGCTGATCGTGGCGGTTCGCATGGCGCCCCCATAGCGCCCGCTCGCGCCCAAGCAAAATAGCCTTGCTTGTCGTCAGACAGCATACGCTTGACCCGTGGGCACGAGCCGCTACCCAAGAGGCATGACCGGTACCGTGCCTGATAGCCTGATTCCCTATGACGAGATCGTCCAGGAGGCGCTGCGGGCGGTGGTCGGCCGCGTGCTCGGCTCGGTCGCCGCGACTCAGGCGCTGCCCGGCGCGCATCATTTCTACATCACCTTCAAGACGCACGCGCCCGGCGTCGACATTCCGCAGCGGCTGATCGAGCGCTTCCCCGACGAGATGACCATCGTCCTCCAGCACCGCTTCTGGGACCTGAGGGTCGACGACGAGAAATTCTCGGTCGGGCTGAGCTTCAATCAGGTGCCGGCGATGCTCAACATCCCGTTCTCTGCGATCACCGGCTTCCACGATCCTGCGGTCAATTTCGAGCTGCGCTTCCAGGCGCAGGATGTGCCCGAAGGCCCCGAGCCGCACGAAGAGGCCGAGAATGACGGGCCGACCGTGACCCCGGCAGACGACGGCTCGAACGTCGTCTCGGTGGACTTCAAGCGGAAGAAATAGCTAAGGGACCGTCATCCCGGCGCACGCCGGGATCTCATGCCACAAAGGTTGCGTCAGCGGCCTGAGACCCCGGCCTGTGCCGGGGTGACGGAGGAAGAATGACTACCCGCACCGAAACCGATTCGATCGGCGCCATCGAAGTTCCCGCCGATGCCTATTGGGGCGCGCAGACCCAGCGTTCGATCGAGAATTTCCCGTTCGGGAGCACGGAGCGGATGCCGATCGGCATCGTCCATGCCCAGGCGATCGTGAAGCAGGCCGCGGCGCGGGTGAACCGCAAGCATGGCATGGACGCCAGCATCGCCGATGCGATCGAGGCGGCGGCGCAGGAGATCGTCGATGGTAAGCTCGACGACCAGTTCCCGCTGGTGATCTGGCAGACCGGCAGCGGCACCCAGACCAACATGAACGTCAACGAAGTGATCGCCGGCCGCGCCAATTACGTGCTGGCGGGAACGCGCGGCGGCAAATCGCCGGTGCATCCCAACGATCACGTCAATATGAGCCAGTCGTCGAACGACAGCTTCCCGACTGCGCTCCATGTCGCCGCGGTCCGCGCGACGCAGGACGCGCTGATCCCCGCGCTCGACCGGCTGACCGCGTCGCTCGTCGCCAAGGCCGAGAGCTGGGACCACATCATCAAGATCGGCCGCACCCACACCCAGGACGCGACGCCGCTGACTCTCGGCCAGGAATTCTCGGGCTATGCCGCGCAGCTGATCAGCTGCAAGGCGCGGATCGAGGGGGCGCTGAACGGCAACCTGCGCAAGCTGGCGATCGGCGGCACCGCCGTCGGCACCGGGCTCAACGCGCCCGAGGGCTGGGCCGAGGACATGTCGGCGGCGATCTCGGACATTGCCGGCACCGAATTCGAGCCGGCGCCGAACAAGTTCGAGCAGCTTGCCGCCAAGGACGGGCTGGTGTTCTTCTCGGGCGCGCTCAACACGCTCGCCGTCGCGCTCAACAAGATCGCCAACGACATCCGCTTTCTCGGCTCGGGCCCGCGCTCGGGGCTCGGCGAATTGTCGCTGCCGGCCAACGAGCCCGGCAGCTCGATCATGCCGGGCAAGGTCAACCCCACCCAGTGCGAATCGCTGACGATGGTCGCGGCGCAGGTGATCGGCAACAACCAGGCGGTCACCGTCGGCGGGATGCAGGGGCATTTCGAGCTCAACGTGTTCATGCCGCTGATCGGCGCGAACGTGCTGCGCTCGATCCATCTGTTGTCGGTCGGCATGACCAGCTTTGCCGAGCGCTGCGTCGACGGGATCGAGGCCAACGAGAAACAGATCGCCGATCTGGTCGGCCGCTCGCTGATGCTGGTGACGGCGCTGGCGCCGGCGATCGGCTATGACAATGCCGCCAAGATCGCCAAGAACGCGCACGAAAAGGGGCTGACGCTCAAGGAGAGCGGGCTGGCGCTCGGGCTGGTCGACGAAGCGACCTTCGACAAATATGTCCGGCCCGAGACGATGGTCGGGCGGTGATCCGCGACTCCGGCGATTGACGCGCATCCGGGCGCGCGCCCGGATGCGCGTCACCGTCAGAATTTTACGCCGGGCGTCGTCGAGGGGCGGGGCTTAGGCCGGGAGGGGGCCGGGCCC
>JASLBO010000179.1 GCA_030146605.1 Sphingomonas sp.
GCATCGGCCGGCAGGTCGCCTAGTGCTTCGGCTCTGCCATCTCTTCCATGATTTCCCTGAGTCGCCCCCAGCGCTCAAACTCGTAGCGCTTCGCGCTCGTTGTCAGCATTTTGAAGTGAGCGAAGGCCCGATCGGGCCAGCGGGCGCCGTGCTTCTGCATATACGCGAACGCCTCCCCGACGAGCTTCTCCTCCTCGTCGGGTGTCGCCTCATATGGGCGGCTGTCTGGATCACGATTCGGCATCGCTCGACGCTATCGCGCGCGGGCTGGGGCCGCTAGTCGCGCGACGGGCCTTCACCTCCGCTATCCACGCCTGCACCTCAGCGGCGCTCCACCGGGATGATGCTCCGCCCGGCTTGTACTGCTGAGGAAACATGCCCGGTCTGACCAAGCGATAGATCATGGTTTTGCCGAGGCCCGTCAGCTCGCAGACTTCCGACAGCTTTATCAGGCGGTCATTCTCAAGCACTGGTTTCGCTATCCTTGACGGGCGCCTTCTCCGGCAGCGCATCCAGCCAGTCCAGAATGTCAGACTTGCGCCAACAGACCACCCCACCGCCGAGATCGTACGATTTCGGGAAGGTGCCGGCCTTCATGCGGTCGTAGATCGTTGAGCGTCCCAACGGGACAAGCCTCATCACTTCCCTAAGGCGAATGCGTCGTCCGGATCTGCGTCTCGCATCAGGAGCGGGGTCAGCTGAAAATGGGTTCGTCATGACTCCACTCGTCCAAGTTGCACCAAAAGGGCTAGAAACTTCCACGTTGGCTGCCAACGGGCAGCGTGGGCAGTACACAAACCGTACACGCAAGAGAGAAATGGCGGTTTTCTGCGGGCTTTCAGCAGACTGTAAATCTGCCCGGGTTTCCCGTACGCTGGTTCGAATCCAGCCCTGTCCACCAGCCGCCGCGAAGCGGGCCTCTCGCAGATCATTGGGTTTCGCCTTCGGGCGCACTGGCGCTTGAGCGGGCTAACCCCATTCCCCTGCGTTCCCACCGTTTCCCACGGTTGCCGCCGTTTTTCAGCGGGTGCGGGAGGGTCCACCGTACGCGGCGCGTACACGAACGTACATGAGATCGGGCGGCGAATTGTGGTCCATGGGACGGGCAGCGAACGGAGGAAGCCCGTTCCCCGCCCTTGGCCGTTGACCGGGCCTCTGCTCATCAGGCATCCGGTGACATGGCTGAAGATTCGACCATTCTGGGGAGAGTTCTCGCCCTTCTTGAAAGAAGGGCGCCGGAGCGAATTTGTGATGACTGTATCGCGGAGGTGCTTGACCTATCATGGCCAAGCCGCGCCAACCGCGCGGCTCGCGAATTGTCTCGGCGTGATGGCTTTGAACGCTCGAGTCAAACCTGCGGAGTCTGCGGCGCCAAGCGTATCGTCATAGCACGGATTGCGAACGATCGGAGGTGTGAGCAGGCTGCAGGCGAATGACCGCTCAAGCCCGCTAGCTGTGGAGCCTTAACAGGTTGTTCTCGGTGAGACCGAGTCTGGTGATTGGGGTAAGGTGTTTAATGCCGCCGTGTGGCCGGTGCCAGTTGTAGCGGTGGAGCCAGTGCCGGAGCTCGGCGCCGCGGGCATCTGAGTTGGGATAGGCCCTTGCGTAAGCCCACTCGCGCAGCGCGGTCTGGATGAAGCGCTCTGCCTTACCATTCGTGCGAGGCGTATAGGGTTTGGTGCGGATGTGCCTGAGGGCGAGATCTCGACAGGCGAGGCGAAAGGCCTCGGAGCGGTAGCAGCCGCCATTGTCGGTCATCACGCGGGCAACGGCGATGCCGAGGCTTTGATAATACGCCACTGCGTGGCGGAGCGCTGCTGCGGCGCTGCTCGCTTTCTCGTCGGGCAGGATGCTGGCGGAGGCGATGCGCGAGGCATCGTCGATCGCGACATGCACATACTCCCAGCTGACCTTGAGGCGTTTCACCCGGCTTGTGGATCGCCGGTGATCCGGTGTCCGATTCGTTCGAAGCGGCCGAGCTTCTTGATGTCGAGATGGATCATCTCGCCGGGCTTGGCACGCTCATAGCGAATGACGGGCACAGGCGGATCGATGTCACGCATGCGGCTCAGGCGATGACGTCGCAGGACACGGCTGACGGTAGCGCTCGAGACGCTGCATGCCTTCCCGATCTGCCTGCCGGTCCAGCGCTCGCGCCGCAGTGCTACAACCTGCTCGACGACCGCTTCCGGGGTGATCGCGCGCAACCGGTGCGGCCGGGACGAGCGATCGGCAAGACCGGGTTCTCCTTCCAGTTCGAAGCGCCTGACCCACTTGGCCACGGTGCGCAGCGAAACACCCATGTCCGCCGCGACAGACATGGGCGACTGGCGCTCCACCAGCACGCGCCGCACCAGCAACGCTCGACTGCGCGGTGTCAAACGGGCATTCTTGTGGATGTTCATCCGGTCCTCCTCAGGCTCTGAAGTGTCGCAACCTCAGTCTGCTCGGCCGGCACCGGATGAACAACCTATCGAAACCTCACAGCTAGCGGACGTGACGCAAGTCTCTTTGCTTCCGTTGACGCGCGATCCGCCGCCAACAGCGATTTGGTCGCTCCAGCTGTTCTGCCGGTCAGCCGGCGCGGGGTCAGGCGCCCGACGGGCAGTTAACATCGAAGAACTGGTGTCCATATCCGCCGTTGACATAGCCGTTCACGCTGCCCTGCAAGCCAACGCCGCCTTTGCCGACGCCGACATTGACTCGTTCCGACAAGGGATCATTCATGCTTGAGCCCAGCACTTCAACCGAGACGCTCGCGTCGACGGGTCCTGCCTGCAGGTTCCCCGAGAAGCCTGCGCCAAGCGAGACGCCTTCATCCACCGCGCCGTGAGTCGCCTGCTTGCCGAAAGAGGGTTGCGCCGAGAAGCCGAAGCCCGCGCCAATCTCTGCCCCCGCCCCGAACTGTCCCACGCCCGTCTTGGGATCGTAGGACACGCCGAGAGAAGCCCCGCCGCCGACCCCTGCATATGCGCTCGCGCTCAGACCAAAGCCGATCGCGGGGAGGCTGCACACAAAGCTAGGTTCGACGGCGGGCTTGGCGGCGGCGAGCTGTTCGATACTAGGCATCTCGGTCAGCGCGCGGGTGAGCGAAGGCTGCGCCGCAAGCGCCTCAACCGGCGAAGGCTTGGCCGCAAGCTGATCGAGGAGGGAGGGAGTCGCAGCGAGCGTCTCGACTGGGGACGGAGTAGCGGCGAGTGCTTCGACGGGGGAAGGCTTGGCCGCCAGCGCATCGATGGCGCTGACCGCTTGGGCCGGAGTAGTGGTGTTTGCCTGCGCTGCAGAGGCAGCCTGCGCTGCGGCCGCTTGCGACGCGGCTTCAGCCGCGCCTGCGGCCCCTGAGCTACCGGCTCCTGCGCCGCTTGCACTGTCGACCATGTGTGACCTCCCTCTATGACGGCAGAAATTAGGAGGAGTACGGCGGAAGGCACATAAACGAACTGATTAGTCGGGAGGTCTCTGCGGGAAAGCCGTGGTTCGCCGGGTGCTGCAGCACCCCCGGCGCGCATACAGGGATTTGGCACTTGCAGCCTGCGGTTGCGTGATCGGGCGAGCGTCGCCAAGCAGCCTCTGGCGTAGTATGCGCAACATCAGCCGGAGGCAAAAGCAGGCGGTGGGATGCCTACAAATGTGGGAGCAAGGAGCGATTTCGCGTACCACTACGTGCGCGCGGTGGAGGAGCATGATCGGCGTTTCCGCCGTCGTCATCGGGACGTAGCAAGCTGCCACGGTCAGCCCGGGCTCCTCGATTCGGAACCGCTTATGCACCCAACTGTGATCGCCCAATCGGCTTCGGCCGTGATCTCGACCGGGTCGAACGCTGCCGGGATGACCGCGTACCCCCGGCGGTCGAGATGGTCGCGGAGATCCTGGAGGGCTGCTGTTTCCAGAGGTAACAACATCGCACCACTTTTAGGGTCTTGCACGAGAACGCCTGTAGCGTGTGCGCGAGCGGCTCCGGGGAACTCGGAGCCGGGGCTCGGCCGGAAGATCGGCTGGCAGTCCCATCGTACCTGCGACGTCTGGATGCCGGCCGACATGTCGTGGGAAATGCCGTCCCTGGGCGGCCTAACATGTTCCAAGCTCCTGGCGCGACTCATCCTCCCAATCGGCCAAGATCCATGCATCTTGCCTCATCCGGCGCGTGACGCCGGAGCTCGGTGCCGATGAAACCAGTTGCCGTCACTTGCGCATCTGCCACGTCTCGCGACCAAGCCGCATCACAAGACAATCATCTTCATCGTTGAAGATGCGGCGGCCCACGACGTCGAAGCCGAGGCGGCGGTAGAAGCGATGCGCGGCAGCATTGGAGTTCAGCGGATCGATGACGATGGCCGTTACCTTGGGGTCGGAAAAGGCGAGATCCAGAGCCTGCCGCATCATCTGGGTTCCAAAGCCCCCGCTCAATGCGTCAGCGGGTCCGATCCAGATGTCTATCGCTCGCAGGTTCGGCTCGATCTCCCCCCAATAATGCGTTTGCTCAAGGTGCGGGTCGATCATCTGGATCACGCCGATCGGCCGCCGATGTCCCTCCGCGACAATCTCGGCAATCAGATAGAAGCTTACCTCGGATCGCTCGGCCAGTTCTTCTTGCCAGTCAATGCCGTCGAAGGCGACCTCGAGATCCGGCCGGTCGCTGGAGCAGGCGATCACATGAGGCTCGCGGTCCCAAGCCTGCAGCAGCGGCACGTCCCGGAGGGTTGCGGGCCTGAGCCAAACGGCCCCCAGCTCGGGGAGAAGCGAGCACATGCCCCCGATTATCGC
>JASLBO010000186.1 GCA_030146605.1 Sphingomonas sp.
GCGTCACATTGGCGGGCGCGCCGGCGACGATCCGCCAGCGCGCGACCAGCCGCGCCTCGGCGTCGTTGATCGCCTCTTGGTCGACGCGGAAGCCATCGATCCGCGCCTCGTCCCACGCCTCGATCCGCACCGGCCGCCACAGGCCGATATTCACGAGCCGCGGACCCCAATCCCAGCTGTAATGATATTTGGGTTTGCGAATGTAGGGCGAGGTCTGCTTGCCCTTGGGCTCGTCGCCGAACGCCGAATCATATTCGCCGGGCAGCGGATTGGCCTCGGCCAGCACCATCGGCTGGAGCGTGCGGATCGGCGAGGCGATGCGGACGATCAGTTCGTTGCGCCCGAGTTTCAGCGCCGCCTTGGCATTCACCCGCCAGCGGCGATGTGCATTGTCGGCGGCAAGCAACTGCGTGCCGTTGAGCGTCACCGTGGCGAAGGTGTCGAGCCCGTCGAACACCAGCTCGACATGGTCGCGCGCCAGCATTGCGGGGGTGATCTGGATCACCTTGCGAAACTGCCAGTTGGTCAGCCCCGCCCATTGGATCGGGCCCTCGTTGATCCCCTTGAATGGATCGGGGGCCCGCTTCGCCGCGATCAGGTCCTGTTGGACGCTGCCGGGCACGCGCGCGGGGAACCACTTCGCTTCCTTTGGGTGCTGCCCGGCCTTCTCAATATCCGCCGGGTCGATCCGCACTTCCCATGCGCCATCGAGCGATACCGTCTCACGTGGCGCAGCAAAGGCGCAGACGCTGGTGAGGAGTGCGGGCAGCAATGCGAGCCATCGGGCAGCGCGAAGCCGGCGACGACGATCGGCTGGCCGAACTTCAACAACCTGCATGCACTCACCCTTTAACCGGCGCCTGAAGACGCGTTCGAGGCGATGTAACCAATATAGGTCCTGCGGCACAATAGCCGCGTGCACCACTTTGCCTTCTTCACGATGGCGAAGCCTGGATCCGGCGAAGCGCTTGAGGAGTATGCGAGGTACCAATATGAAACCATCCTCATGCCATTGCTCGATCAATCTCGTTGCGATAGCGTTGTCAGCAACCCCGGGGCGACGGCTGCAGGGGCACCGTAGGGGGAGGATAAATGGCATTCTCGGATCAGGTCGGGCGTTTTCGCGAGGATAATCCTTCTCCGCTCTACCTCCAACTTCAGCATCTCATCCGCGACGCGATCGGCTCCGACGTGCTCACCCCTGGCGATGCGATTCCGCCCGAACGCGATCTCGCCGTCGAATATGACGTGGCGCGCATCACGGTACGCAAGGCCATCGTCGGGCTGGTCGAGGAAGGCCTGCTCACCCGGCGCCGCGGCGCGGGCACTTTCGTCACCAGCCGCGTGGAGAAGAGCTTCTCCAAATTATCCTCGTTCACCGAAGACATGGCGGCGCGCGGCCGCAAGGCGAGCAGCAGCTGGATCTCGCGCGCGCCGGGCAAGGTCAATCCCGAAGAGGCGATGATGCTGGGCCTCTCTCCCGGCGCGCCCGTGCTGCGCTTCGCGCGAATCCGCTATGCTGATGACGAGGCGATGGCGCTCGAATTCTCGACGATCGCCGGTTACTGTTTATCGTCGGTCGATATGGTGCAGGACTCGCTGTATAGCGCGCTCCAAAAGGCCGGCAACCGCCCGGTCCGCGCGCTGCAGCGGCTCCGCGCGGTGCCTTTCGGGAGCGAGCACGCCAAAATGCTGGGCGTCGACCCCGGCCATCCCGGGCTGCTGATCGAGCGCCGCGCCTTTCTGCGTGATGGCCGCCCCGCCGAAGTCACTCGCTCTTATTATCGCGGCGACGCCTATGATTTCGTCGCCGAGCTCAGCGACATCTGACGATCAGTCCAGTGGAGTATCAGTGATGGATCGCCGCGAACTTCTCCTCGGGGGCGCCGGCGCGTTGCTCGTCACCCCCGCAAGCGTGGGCGCGGCGACGACGCAGACCGAGGCCGGCAAAGGCGACGGCTTCCCGATGCCACCGGCGCAGCGGCGCTTGCTCGCACGGCTGCTCCAGGCCGATCCTTCGCGCACCTTGCTCGAACTCGGCTGGCGCTTCCACGAAGGCGATATTCCGGTGGCCGAACCGCAGGGTCATCACGACACCTATATGAGCGTGAAGGCGGGCAACGCGCCCGGTGCCGCCGCGATCAGCTATGACGATTCCGACTGGCCCGAGGTCCGGCTGCCGCATGACTGGGCCGCAGCGCAGCCCTTCGTCGAGACCGCGAACGTCTCGCAAGGCTATCGCCCGCGCGGGATCGGCTGGTACCGCCGCACATTGCGCCTCGATCCCGCGGACCGCGGCAAGACGATCGAGCTCCATTTCGACGGCATCGCGACCCATGCGACGATCTGGGTAAACGGCAGCGTCGTCGCGCATAACTGGTCAGGCTATAACAGCGTCCATGTCGATCTGACGCCGTTCGCGCGGTTTGGCGACGAGACCAACATGATCGTCGTGCGCGTCGATGCCGATGCCAAGGAAGGCTGGTGGTACGAAGGCGCCGGGCTTTACCGCCATGCCTGGCTGGTCCGCCGCGCGCCGGTGGCGATCGTCAGCAACGGCGTGCATTGCGATCCGCGGCGGGCGCCCGACGGAAGCTGGCGCGTGCCGGTTACCGCCACGCTCGCAAGTATCGAGCGTGGCCCCGCGACGGTGACGGTCGAGGCGACCCTGCTCGACCCCGACGGGCGCGAGATCGCCACCGGCCGCACCGAGGTGACCGTCCCCACGCTCGACCGGGCCGAGGCGGAACTGATCCTCGATGCCAGCAGCCCCGCATTGTGGTCAGTTGAGACGCCGACCCTCCACATTGTGCGCACCCGCGTGCTGCGCGACGGCGTCGCGGTCGACGAGCGCCGCGTCGCGATCGGCTTCCGCAGCGTGCGTTTCGATGCCGACAAGGGCCTGTTCGTCAACGATGTGCCGGTCAAGCTCAAGGGCGTGTGCCTGCATCAGGATCATGCCGGCGTCGGCGTCGCGGTGCCCGACGCGCTGCTTGCGTGGCGGCTGGAGCGGCTCAAGGCGATGGGCTGCAATGCGATCCGCATGTCGCACAACGCCCCCACTGCCGAACTGCTCGACTGGTGCGACCGGATGGGCTTCCTCGTCATGGACGAGAACCGCATCTTCAACCCGGCGCCCGAATTCCTCGCCCAGCTCGAATGGCTGGTGCGGCGCGACCGCAACCATCCCAGCGTGATCCTGTGGTCGGTGTTCAACGAGGAGCCGATGCAGGGCACTGAAGCCGGGGTCGAGATGGTACGGCGCATGTCGGCCGCGGTCCGCCGGCTCGACGACAGCCGCCCGGTCACCGCCGCGATGAACGGCTCGTTCTACAATCCGGTGAACGTGTCGAGCGTGGTCGACGTGATGGGGTTCAATTACTATCAGGCGGATTACGACAAGTTCCACCGGCTGAACCCGACCAAGCCGATCACCAGCTCGGAGGACACCAGCGCCTTCGAGACGCGCGGCGCTTTCGCCACCGATTCCGGCGGACACGTCATCACGTCCTACGACACCGAAGCGGCAAGCTGGGGCGGCACCCACCGCGATACGTGGAAGAACATCGCCGAGCGCCCGTTCGTCGCCGGCGGCTTCGTCTGGACCGGGTTCGACTATCACGGCGAGCCGACTCCGCACGCCTGGCCGACCATCTCGAGCTTCTTCGGGATCCTCGATCTATGCGGCTTCCCCAAGACAGCGTTCGATATTCACAGGGCGCACTGGATCGATGATTTCACCGTCGTGTCGATCGCGCCGCACTGGACGTGGCCGGGGCGCGAAGGCGAGCCGATCAAGGTCTTCGTCGCCAGCAATGCCGAAACCGTGATGCTGCGCCTGAACGGCCGCGACCTCGGCGTCCAGCAGGTCGACCGGATCATGGGCAATGAATGGACGGTGCCGTATGCGCCGGGCCGGATCGAGGCGCGCGCGATGCGCGGCGGCAAGGTCGTCTCCACCGCGGTGCACGAGACTGCGGGCAAGCCGGTGAAGCTGCGGCTCACCCCCGCGCGCACGGTCATGGCCGGCGATGACGAGGATGCGCAGCCGATCACGATCGACGCAGTCGATGCCCGCGGGCGCCACGTTCCCACCGCCAATCTGATGACGCACTTCACCATCGATGGCGCGACTTTGCTCGGTGTCGGCAACGGCGACCCCAACAGCCATGAGCCCGAGCAGTTCGCCGGCCCGGCCGGCGCGCGCGCGCTGTTCAACGGCCTCGCGCAATTGATCGTACGCGCGGGCGCGGGCCGCGGGCGCATCACCGTGCGCGCCACGGCGGACGGGTTGAAACCGGCAACGCTGGTGATCGATCGCGCCGATGTTGCGCCCCGTCCGCAGGTCGCGGCATCGCCTCCGGCGGCGTTGCAGGTGCGCGAGTGGCGCCGCTCGGCCGCCTTTGCACAACGGCCGGACCCTGCTCTCGCCCCCTCCGACGGGGACAATAACAGCTGGGACGTGGTCCGCAGCGGCCAGCCCACTCCGGCCGAGGCCCAGCCCGGCTGGCGCGTCTACCGCACCCGCGCGACCCCGTGGAAACGCATTGCCGCCGATGGCGGGGTGATCGCCTTCGAAGCGGTGGGCGGGCGCGCCGAATTGTGGATCGACGGGACTCGCATCGCGGCCAAGGAAAATCCGGCAACCGCAGCATTGCGCGCACCGATCGCGCCGGGCGCCGGGCCGCGCACGATCGTGCTCCTGGTCGAGGCCCCGGCGGGCCAGCCCTCGGGCATCCTCGGGCCGGTGGCGATCGCCGCGCGCTAGTCTAGACGCTGCAGAGCTGGCGCTCTGTAGTCGTCCGCCCCCGGCGGCTGGCAAACAGAATCGCGATCAGCCCCGCCGCCGAAGTCGCCGCGCCGGCAAGGGCAACCGCCGGATAGCCCAATCCGGCGGCGATCACGCCCCCGCCCAGCGCCGCACCGAGGGCATTGCCGAGATTGAACGCGCCGATATTGACCGCCGATGCAAGGTTCGGCGCATCCGCCGCGGCGGTCATCACCCGGACCTGCAGCGGCGGCACCAGCGCGAAGCTCGCCACGCCCCACAGGAAGATCAGCACCGCGGCAGCCGCGGCATGCGACATCAGCAGCGCGAACGCGACGAGGATCGCCGTGAGCGCGGCGAGGGTCACGATCAGTGTGCGATCGACCGAACGGTCGGCAAATTTGCCACCGAGCCAGTTGCCGACGGTCAGTCCGAGCCCATAGGTCACCAGCATACCGGTCACGAAGCCCAGCGAGGCATGCGTCGCCTCGCGCAGGATCGGCGCGATATAGGTAAACACGGTGAACATCGCGCTCGACCCGACCATGGTCAGCGCCAGCGCGCCAAGGACCTGTCCGCGGCCGAGCACGCGCAATTCCGCCAGCGCATTGCCCCCGGCGGGTGCAGGCAAAGGCGGCAGGGTCAGCCGCAGCGCCGCCATCGTCGCCAGGCCCAAACCCGATATGCCCCAGAAGGAAGCCCGCCAGCCGAGATGCTCGCCCGCCCATGTCGCGAGCGGCACGCCGACGACATTGGCAATCGTCAGCCCCATGAACATTGCGGCAACCGCCCTCGCCCGGCGCTGCGGCGCGACGAGGCTCGCGGCGACGATCGAGCCCACCCCGAAAAAGGCGCCATGGTTGAGCGAGGTGAGAATGCGCGCCGCCAGCAGCAAGCCGTAGCTGTGCGAAACCGCGGCGAGCAGATTGCCTGCCGTGAAGATGCCGGCAAGCCCGATCAGCAGCATCCGCCTGGGTATGCGGCCCGTGGTCAGCGTGATCAGCGGTGCGCCGAGCATCACCCCCAGCGCATAGGCGCTGATCAGCAGTCCGGCAGCGGGGATCGAAACGCCGAGATCCTCGGCGATCACCGGCAGCAATCCCATCGGCGCGAATTCCGTGACGCCGATGCCGAACGCACCGATCGAAAGGGCCAGCAGGCCTGGATTTAACTTCATCCTTGCCTCCTCAGACCAGAGCCGGATTGAGGCGGGCAAAGCCCTCTTGCTGCCGATAGGGCGTATGTGGATAAGGCGGCAGCACGTCGCTTGCCGCGTCGAGTGCGGCGACCTGCTCCGACGTCAGCACCCAGCCTACCGCACCCAGATTTTGCCGCAGCTGCTCCTCGTTGCGCGCGCCGATGATCACCGACGACACCGTCGGGCGCCGGAGCAGCCAGTTGATCGCGACCTGCGGCACGCTCTTGCCTGTCTCGCCCGCAATCGCCTCGAGCGCATCGACGACGCGGTACAGCAATTCGGTTTCGACCGGCGGCGCGAACTGCTCGGTTTCGTGCAGCCGGCTGCCTTCGGGGATCGGGCGGTCGCGGCCGATCTTGCCGGTCAAGCGGCCCCAGCCGAGCGGGCTCC
>JASLBO010000189.1 GCA_030146605.1 Sphingomonas sp.
TCGGCTGGCTCGATCCGCCGCCCGAGGCCGCGGTGAGCGAGGCGCGGCGGCGGCTGACGGCGCTCGAGGCGCTCGACGAAGACGGCCGCCCGACGGCGCACGGCAAGGCGATCGCCCGGTTGCCGCTGCCGCCGCGGCTCGCTCACCGCGGCCTCGGGCGGCGGATCGAGCCAGCCGAGTTCGCGCGGATCGGCGACGCCCCACAGCGCGCAGTCGAGCAGCAATGCCGACAGATCGGCCTCGAGAATCTCGGGCGGATCGAAGCGCGGCAGCCCCGCGGTCGCCGCTTCCTCCCACAAACGATAGGCCACCCCGGGCCCCTGCCGCGCCGCGCGCCCGGCGCGCTGGGTCACCGCCGCCTGGCTCGCCCGCTCGGTGACCAGCCGCGTCATCCCCGCCGCCCGGTCGTAGCGCGGCCGCCGCGCCAGCCCCGAATCGACCACCACCCGGATCCCGTCGAGCGTCAGCGAAGTCTCGGCGATCGACGTCGCCAGCACGACCTTTCGCCGCCCCTCGCGATCGACTCCGATCGCCGCGCGCTGGGCGGCAGGCTCCATGCTGCCGTGGAGCCGGTGGAGCACGACACCGCCGAGATCGCCGAGCCGCTCGGCGGTCCGCTCGATCTCCGCCACACCGGGCAGAAAGGCGAGCACCCCGCCTTCCGCCTCGCGCAGCGCCGTGCGCACCGCCGCGGCCATGCTGTCCTCGATCCGTGCCTCCGCCGCCCGCCCGAGATAGCGATGCGCCAGCGGCCAGCTGCGCCCTTCGCTCTCCACCACCGGCGCGCCGCCCATCAATGCGGCGAAGCGCGATCCGTCGAGCGTCGCGGACATCGCCACCAGCCGCAGATCGGGCCGCAGCGCCGCCTGCGCGTCCAGCGCCAGCGCCAGCCCGAAATCCATGTCGAGGCTGCGCTCATGGACTTCGTCGAACAGCACCGCCGATATCCCCGCCAGCTCGGGATCGCTCTGGATGCGATTGACGAAGATGCCCTCGGTGACGACGGTCACGCGCGTCGCCGCCGAGCGCTTGCTGTCCATCCGGGTCGCATAGCCGAAGGTCCGGCCGACCGATTCGCCGGCGAGCGCCGCCATCCGCTCGCCCGCCGCCCGTGCCGCGATCCGGCGCGGCGAGAGCAGCAGGATCTCGCCGGTGCACCAGGGCTCGCTCAGCAGCGCCGGCGCCACCGCCGTGGTCTTGCCCGCACCCGGCGGCGCGACCAGCACGGCGTTGCTCGCCTCGCGCAGCGCGGCGAGCAAGCGGGGCAATACGGCGTGGATCGGCAGAGTCTCGTTCATTGCGCGCAACCAATTCCCCAAAGCGGGGTTGGGCGCAATCGAAGCCTAAGGAGCACGAGACATGGCACGGACCCTGGCACAGTTCACGATCACCCCCGATAGCTCGGGCGACTACACCCTCCACCTCGAGGACGAAGACGGCGAAACGATCGAATTCACCGCCGGCTTCGAGCAGCTCGACCTGATCGTCGAGGCGATCGAGGAGCAGCTCGACAATGACGAGGAAGACGCCCTCGCCGTCGACGACGAAGACGAGGCGGCGCCCGAGGAGGAATAGTCGAGCTTGCGCAGTCGGGGAGGGTGCGGCTGCTGCGCGGCCGCGCCCCTCACTCGGCCTGCAGCCCCAGCGCGGCCCGCACCTGCGCCCAGTCGACCAGCTTGAAGTTCTGCGCGCCGCCGTCATTGACGTCGTCCTGAACCACCACGAGCCCGCTGCCAAAGGCGCCGATCGCCCCGGTCCACGCGTCGAGCCCGTCGGTCCCGGTGACGGCATCGACTCCGCCCGCCGCGGCGACGCGGAAGCGCCCGATATAGCGTTCCTCGCCCGCCGCACCGGTCACGTCCCACACGGCGAAGGCGCTGTCGCCCTGGCTCGACACCAGCAACAGGGTGCGTTCCCCGTCGCGGATCAGCGTGGTGCCCTCCACATCCGCGATCAGCCTGCCGTCGCCGACCCCGGCGACGAGGGTCCGCGTGCCCGAGGCGGCGTTTAGCGGGTAGCGCCACACGCCCTTCAGTTCCTCGCCGATGTACAGCGTGCCGCTCGCATCATCGATCGTGCAGCCCTCCGACTGCGATCCCACTGCATAGCGCCGCCGCTCGGTCCCGGTCAGGCCGCCCGGCTCCTCGGCCAGCGCATATTCGCGAACCTGTCCGTCCTTGCCGACCAGCACCGCGATCAGCGCGCCGTCCAGCCGACCCATGCAGAAGCCATAGGGCTCGCCCAGGTCGGATCTGACGAACCCCGCCGGTGTCAGCCGCCCCTCGCCGGCGAAGCGATAGAGCGCCACGCCCATCCGCCCGCGGTCCGAGGCGCCGGCGATGAAGCCCGTGCCGTCGCTGCGCAGATCGACATTGTTGAGCAGCCCCTCGGGCAGGAACTGGAGCGACTGGCCGTCCAGTCCGAAGACATAGAGCCCCGCTTTCTTGTCGGTGCCGAGGATGATGCCGTCTTGATGCTTACCCGCGAAGCTGACGCCGCCGGAGCGCGTCCAGATTGCCGGATCGTCGGCCGCGTCGGCCATCCGGGTGGCGACCGCCACGGTCTCTCCGCTCGCCGGCACGGCGACGGTGGGTGCGGAGGCGATCGTCTGCGGGGCTGTGGCTTGCATGCAACCGCCCAAAAGAAATGCCGCCGTAACGAAATTGTAGCCGAGCTTTCCCCGCATCTTCACATCCGTCCTGTTGAGCGCCCCGGGAGCGGGGGGTCTTACCCCCTTTGTAAGGGGAAAATGACATGATTGTTTCGCACCTGTTGCGCGGGTCGGCGCTGGCCGCGCTCGCGACGCTGCTCGCGGCCACGCCGGCGCATGCCCAGGACAGCGGCCAGCCGGTGGCGGACGTCCCCGAGACCGAGCAGCGCGCCAGTGAGATCATCGTCACCGGCGAGA
>JASLBO010000209.1 GCA_030146605.1 Sphingomonas sp.
AGAGCCCGCCTCCGTGAGGAGGCGGGCCCATGGGGGAGACCCTCGGGGTCGAGGGTCGGGGCTTAGAAGTCGATCGTCGTTCCGACGGCGATCTGGCGGCCCAGCGAGTCGTAGCGGGCCGAGATCGTGTTCGCGCGCGACAGGCCGATATCGTACGAGTTCGGCAGGATCGGCGGAGTCTTGTCGAGGATGTTGTTCGCCGCGATCCGGAACGAGAAGCCCTTCTCGATGCGGAAGTTCAGCGCCAGATCGAAATAGTCATAGGCTTCGATCCGGTAGAAGGTCGACCGCACCGACTCGGGTGACGCGCCGAGGCTTTCTTCGCCCGAGTTCGAGGTCCGGGTGAGCGGGCCGAGATGGCGCCAGTTCAGCGAGGCGCTGAAGAACTGGTCGGCGGTGGTCCAGGTGCCGCGCAGATTGTGCGTCCACTTGGGGATGAACTGGCCGCAGCCGGCGCCGCCATAATAGCCCACGCAATTCCGCTCGGCGAGGAACGACGCGTCCTGCGCGCCGGCCAGGGTGGTCAGCGAGCCCGAGAAGTCGAAGTCGAGCTTGCCGGCACCGCCGAGAGGCAGCGCATATTGCGCCTGGAAGTCCCAGCCATGCGACTTGCTCTTATAATAGTTCGTCGTGCCCTGCCGGATGAAGCCGGTCGCCGGGTTGCCCGTCGGGTTGCTCGAAAGCGTGCCGTCGGCATTGCGCACGAACATGCTGCAGAAGAAGGCATCGGCCGTCTGGGCGCAGCCCTGCGAGAAATATGCAGTGTCATTATAGCCGATCGACTGGTTGAGATCGATCAGGAAGCGGTCGGCCGAGATGACCAGGCCGGGCAGAAACCGCGGCTTGAGGACCACGCCGAAGGTCTTGGTGTAGGCGGTTTCCGGATCGACGGTGAAGCCGCCGGAGCGATAGGTGCAGCCGACATCGGTCGGGCAGAGCAAGGTCGCGCTGCCGTAGAGGTTGTCGGCGAGCCCGGTCGCGGCGCAGGCCGCACGCGACGCGGTCGGGGCGCCATAGACGTTGACAGGACGTCCGGTCACCGGATCGATCGTCGTGCTGACGATCGTCGGCGCGCAGATGTCGTTATACGCAGTGGTGATCCGGCCGTAGCTCGAGTTGGAGCCCTGGAACGCCTCGACCACGGTCGGGGCGCGCTGCGCACGGTTGATCGAGCCGCGGAAGGTGACGTCCGGGATCGGCGCCCAGATCGCTTCGGCCTTCCAGGTCGAGAATTTCTCCGGGTTGCTGCTGTACTTCGACAGGCGATAGGCGCCGTTGAGCTGAAGCAGATCGGCGAACGGCTTGTGCTGCACGATCGGGGCCTGGAGCTCGATGCTGCCTTCCCAGACATGCTGTGCGAGGTAGCGATCGGCGTCGTTGCTGATCGTCTCGCGCCAGATCGCATCGGCCTGGCTCTTCAGCTGGTCCTCGCGATATTCGGCGCCGATCGCGATCGCGAGCCCCTCATCCGCCCACGGGCTCTTGATGCCGTAGGTGCCGAGATCACCCTGCGCGGTCGCGATGCCGTTGTAGAGCGTGTTGGTCGTGCTCGTGGTGCCGTAGGTATCCTGGATCAGATAGTTGAACAGGGTCGTGTTGTTGACGGCCGAACCGGCGCTGAACGGATCGAACGGCACGCAGCCGTTCGCCAGATCGTTGACGCAGCTGATCGTGCCGTTGTTGTTGACCACGTTGAGCGCGTTGTTGACGCGGGCGTAGGTCGGCCCCGCCGACCAGCTGGTGTCCATCTTGTTGCGGGCATAGACGCCGCCGACATCGTAGCTCCAGCCCTGCGCGAACTGACCACGGACGCCGCCGGTGATGCGGGTGCCCTGGTTCAGATAACGGTCCTCGAGATCGGGAACGCCGGTCAGCCGCGTGCGCAGCTCGATCGGCACCGTGGTGGCGGTACCGGCATTCGCGCCGCAGATTGTCGTCGCCTGCGACGCCGACAGGAACGGGTTGGCGCAGCTTACCAGATATGGGCCGTTGTCATAGTTGGTCGAGCTGTACACGCGCGCCGGATAGACGTTCGCGGACTTGTCGCGGAACCACATCGCACTGGTATAGAGTTCGGCAGCGTCCGAGATTTCGAACGACGCGAAGCCGCCCGCGTTCCAACGCTCGTTCCTGCGCTGGAACGAGAACCCGTCATAGGGATTCTCCGCAACCGAGGCGGAATAAGGCACAAAGGTGCGGGTACCGTTGGGGTTGTTGACATAGGCGTTGCCGTTGTTCGGACCGGTCCGCGGCGAGATATAGCCGGTGCGGGTGTAGGTGGAGACCGTGCAGCTGAGCGGACCGTCCTTGACGGTTTCGGTCAGCTGGCAGCCCGAGGTCTCGCGCGCGCCATAGGGGACGAGGTCGGCCTTGCGATAATTGACATAGCCCGAGATGTGGAAGCGATCGTCGAACAGCTTCTTGCCGGCGGTCAGCGAGAGATCGACGCGGCCGCCGTCGGTGACGAAATTGCGGTTGGGCTGCGCGAAGCCGTACTGGCTGGCAACCTGCGAGACCAGGCCCGGCTTGTTCTGGTGCGCGTAGAAATTGTAGTTCGCGTTCGCCTGGATGCCTTCGAAATTGTTATCCATGATGAAGTTGACGACGCCGGCGACTGCGTCCGAACCGTAGACTGCCGAGGCACCGCCGGTGAGCACGTCGACGCGCGATATCAGCGACGTCGGGATCATGTTGGCATCGAGGCCGTTCATCGTGCCGAGGCGCTTGCCGTCGACGAGGATCAGCGTGCGCTCGAAGCCGAGATTGCGCAGCTTGATGCGCTGGCGGCCGTCCGAATCCTGATAGTTCTGCTGGCTGTCGGGCGCGATCGAAGGAATGCGGTTGAGCACTTCCTCGATATTCACTGCGGCCTGGGCGCGGATCGAGTCGGAGGTCACCGACGTGATCGGCGACGCGGCGGCGGCATTGGGCCGCGTAATGCGGCTGCCGGTAACTACGACTTCGCCGGCTTCGGGCTCTTCGGCCTCGGGCTGCGCGGCAGCGGCAACTACCTGATTGCCCTCATCCTGGGCCATTGCCGGCATCGCGTAGATCCCTGCGACGCAGGTCGATGCGAGCAACAATGCATTCAACTTCTTCATTTGGCTTTTCCCTTGTGCGACCCTGAATCTCATTTCGTGCCGCGTGGCCCCTTGAGGCTCTCCGCGGCGCGTACCTCCGTGCGGCCTTCGAGATCGGTGACCGCGAAGGTGAATCCCGGCTGGAGCGCGTAGGCGCCCACCGCGCCGTGCGTGTCGATCGCGAGAAACCCGACCTGCGCGTCCTTGACCGCCTCGCCGCGCAGGCGCGCGATGTGGAGCACGGCCTCGCGGCACGCGGCAGCGGGCGACATTCCCGCGCGCATCGATGCGACCACCCGCGCAGTGCCGGCGATGCGGGTGACTTCCTCACCCACCCCGGTCGCGGTGGCGCCGCCGACGCCCTTCTCGACGAACAGCCCGCAGCCCGCCTGCGGTGAGTCGCCGATCCGCCCGCGCAATTTGAACGCCATGCCTGACGTGGTGCACGCACCGGCGAGACGCCCATCGGGGCCGCAGGCGAGCATACCGATCGTGTCATGGTCGAGCGCCGAGCCGCGCTGGTTCTCGCTATTGGCGATCGGCTGATATTTCGCAGTCTTGAGCCAATCGCGCCACGCCGCCTCGGCCTCGGGGGTGAGCAGCTTGACCGTCTCGAACCCTTGCGCGAGCGCGAACTGGCGCGCGCCCTCCCCCACCAGCATCGTGTGCGGGGTCTTTTCCATCACCCGGCGTGCGACTGAGATCGGGTGCATGATGTCCTCGAGCGCCGCGACTGCGCCCATATTGCCGGCATCGTCCATCAGGATCGCATCCAGCGTCACCTGGCCGTCGCGATCGGGATAGCCGCCATAGCCGACCGAATGGTTGGTCGGATCGGCCTCGGGAACGCGCGCGCCCGCCTCGAGGGCGTCGAGCAAGGTGCCCCTGGCCTTCCAGCGCGCATAGGCCGCCGCATTGGCCGCCGCGCCGAAATCCCAGGTGGAAACGAACAGAATCCGGGATGCCGATCGGGCTTCGGCGATCGCGGGCGCAGCGGCGGTCAAGCCGGCAAGGCCCAGTCCGATCGCTCCTCGACGCGAAGTTTCCATCCCCGATCCCTTCCGTTCGATGCCGCTGGCGCCGTCCGCTTGGCAGGCGTGGCCGGTGCCACATTCCTGAAACACAATTCTCACAGGTGAAACATAATTTCAATACCAAAAACAAAATTGGTTTTATGAAAATGCTTGTTGGATAGGACCAATGGTTTGCGCGCACACACATGTCCACGACCCGCAGGCGGGTCACGGGCGCGGTCGTGCGTTGTGATGGAGTCGTCTACGGCACGGCCGTTCCGCTACGGCCTGGTGATGAACCCGCCGATCCCTGCGATTGCCAGGCGAGGCTCGGCAAGCGCGGTCTCATCGAAGGAAAGCCGCAAATAGCGCGCGGCACGCGCTATTTGCGGCTTTCCTTCGATGAGACCGCGCTTGCCGAGCCTCGCCTGACAATCGCAGGGATCGGCGGGTTCATCACCAGGCCGTAGCGGAACGGCCGTGCCGTAGA
>JASLBO010000237.1 GCA_030146605.1 Sphingomonas sp.
CGAGATGCGCGAGGTAATGGCAGTGCATGAATATGCCCTGGTCGTGCTCGACCTGATGATGCCCGGCGAGGACGGCCTCACCATCCTGCGCTCGCTCGACCGCGAAACCGGCCCCGCGGTGATCCTCCATTCGGTGATCGGCGAGGATGTCGACCGCATCGTCGGGCTCGAAATGGGCGCGGACGATTATGTCGCCAAGCCGGCCAATCCGCGCGAGCTGCTCGCGCGGATCCGCTCGGTGCTCCGCCGCAGCGGCAGCGGAGAGAGCAAGGCGGCGGCGAAGATGCCCGAGCGCAGCTTCCTGCGCTTCGCCGGCTGGCGGCTCGATCCGGTGGCGCGCCAGCTCTACGATCCCGACAACGTCATCATCAATCTGTCCGACGGCGAGTTCCGGCTGCTGCTGGCATTGGCCGAGCGGCCGCGGCGGGTGCTGACCCGCGACATGCTGCTCGATTTTTCGCGCGGGCCGATGGCCGAGCATTTCGACCGCGCGATCGACGTGCAGATGAGCCGGCTGCGCAAGAAGCTCGCCCGGCCGGGCCGCGAGGAGCTGATCCGCACGATCCGCAACGAAGGCTATATGTTCGTCGCCGAAGTGACCGCCAGGTGAGGCGGGCGCAGTGAGGCGCGCGCGCTCGATCACCCTGCCCATCGTGCTGCTGGTGATCGCCGCGGCGCTGATCGGGACGACGGTGCAGTTCGCAACGATGTTCAGCGGCCCGCCGCCCTGGTTTCGCCCGATGCCGATCGCGCGCGTCGCCGAGGCGCTGCGCACCGGCCACGTTCCCGACAACGCCCCCGGGATCGAAGTCACCCGCATCGCCGAGGACCGGTTCGGCCGCACCGACGAACAGCCCTCGCCCGAGCGCGACGCGGCAATCGCGGCGCTGATCCCCGCCGCAGCCGAAAGCGTCCAGGGTCTCTACGAATTTCCGCCGCATGATCCGGACGGCGATATCCGCGGGAGCTTCACGGTCGGCCTGCGCGACGGCAATGGCTGGATCCTCGTCTCGACCGCGCCGCCGCCCACCTTCACCGGCTGGCACTTGCGGCGGCTGGCGGGAATGCTGATCACGCTGGCGGTGCTTTCGGTGCTTGCTTGGTATGTCGCGGGACGGATCTCGCGGCCGATCCGCGAGCTTGCGCATGCCGCGACCCGCGCGCGGCTCGGCGCCCGGCCGGCGATCCCGCACGGCGGCCCCCGCGAGGTGCGCGAACTGGCCGACGCCGTCGAGGCGATGCAGGATCGCATCCTCCAGCAGGCCGAGGGGCGCACCGCGATGCTGGCGGCGATCGCGCATGATCTCGGGACCCCCTTGTCGCGGATCGCCTTCTGGGTCGAGCAGCTCCCCGAGGCGGCGCGGGACCGCGCTTCGGCCGATATCGACGAGATGCGCGCGATGCTGGGCGCCGTGCTGCGCTTCACGCGCGACGATCGCAGCCGCGCGGACCATGCCCGGCTCGACCTCGGCAGCCTGATCGAGAGCCTGGGCGACGATCTCGCCGCGGCGGGGATGCCGGTGGAAGTCGATCTCGGCCCGCGCGTGATCGTCGAGGGCGATCCGGTGGCGCTGCGCCGGCTGTTCACCAATCTGGTCGAGAATGCGGTGCGCTACGGCGATCAGGCGCGGCTCTGCTGGTCGGTGTCCGGCGGCTGGGCCGAAGTGCTGGTCGAGGATGAAGGACCGGGCTTTCCCGCCGGCCGCGCCGAGGCCTTGTTCGCGCCGTTCGTGCGCGGCGAAGCTTCGCGAAACCGCGCGACCGGCGGCACCGGGCTGGGACTGGCGATCGTGCGCTCGATCGCCGAGGCACATGGCGGCGAAGTGCGGCTGGAGAACCGCGACGCCGGCGGCGGGCGCGTGCGGGTGCGGCTACCGGCGGAGTGAACCCATCTCTACCTCGCGCAGCGGGGAAGGCGACGGAGGGAGTCTATTCACTACCAGTGTCGCCTGCGGCCACGCCCCCTCCGTCACGCTGCGCGTGCCACATCCCCCGCTGCGCGGGGGAGGATTGAGATGCGCTGAAATAGTCCGCCATCGTACGAAATCACGCGGTGCGATCGTCCCGTCACTTCTGCGCTCAACCAGCAGGAGTTTCGCATTGCATCAAGACCTTTACGACCGCGACCGCGGCCTTGCGCATGATCTTCAGGCGATCAACGCGCTCGCCAGCCGCCGCCGCGCGCTGCGCTGGTTCGCGGGTGGCGGCGCGGGCGCGTTGCTGACGGCGTGCGATGGCGGCAGCGAGAGTGCCGGCGCGGTGGAAGATACCCACCGATCCCGTTCGCGCTGAGCCTGTCGAAGCGCCTTCCTGGGCCGGCGCTCGCGACGAGAGCGCCCTTCGACAAGCTCAGGGCGAACGGGGAGGTTTACTGCGCGAGTTCGATCTCCACCGGGGGTGGAGCGGCCGGTGTCCCTGCGCCGGCCGAGGCGTCCCGCCTGCCGAGGTGGCTTTCCTCTGCACCACTTCCCGGCAGGCGGGGCGCCGCTATAGTGCGCGGCGATGGCTTCTACCGCACCCGCCCGTCCGCACCGCCTGCGATCGATCCTCGGCGGGTCGGCGGGCAATCTCGTCGAATGGTATGACTGGTACGCCTATTCGGCGTTCACGCTCTATTTCGCGCCGCATTTCTTCCCCAAGGGGGACCAGACCGCGCAGTTGCTGAACGCCGCCGCGGTGTTCGCGGTGGGCTTCCTGATGCGGCCGATCGGCGGGTGGCTGATGGGAGTCTATGGCGATCGTCACGGCCGCAAGGCGGGGCTGACGCTGTCGGTCACCCTGATGTGCGCGGGCTCGCTGATCATCGCGCTGACGCCTGGATATGAGACGATCGGCGCGGCGGCGCCGGTGATGCTGGTGTTCGCGCGGCTGCTCCAGGGACTGTCGGTCGGCGGCGAATATGGCGCGAGCGCGACCTATCTCTCCGAAATGGCAGGCAAGAAGCACCGCGGCTTCTTTTCGAGCTTCCAATATGTCACCTTGATCTCGGGCCAATTGGTCGCCCTGCTCGTGCTGCTGGTGCTGCAGGCGACCTTGAGCGAGGCCGATCTCGACGCATGGGGCTGGCGGATCCCCTTCGCGATCGGCGGCGCGCTGGCGGTGGTCGTGTTCTGGCTGCGGCGCCGGCTGGCCGAGACCGAGAGCTTCGAGAATGCGCGCGGCGAAGGCAGAAAATCGGGGTTGTTCGCCCTGTTCCGCGAGCATCCGCGCGAGGCGGCGGTGGTGATGCTGCTCACCGCGGGGGGCACGCTCGCTTTCTATGCCTATTCGATCTACCTGCAGAAATTCCTCGTCAACACCGCCGGCTTCGATCGCGCGACGGCTTCGCAGATCAACGCCGCGGCGTTGTTCGGCTTCATGCTGATCCAGCCGCTGGCCGGGGCGCTGTCCGACCGGATCGGGCGCAAGCCGCTGATGGTGGCCTTCGGCGTGCTGGGGGTGCTGCTGACCTGGCCGATCTTCACCACGCTCGAGACCGTGAAGAGCCCGTTCGCGGCGTTCCTGATCATGTTCGGCGCGCTGGTGATCGTAACCGGCTATACCTCGATCAACGCGGTGGTGAAGGCCGAGCTGTTCCCCGCGCATATCCGCACGCTGGGCGTGGCGCTGCCTTATGCGCTGGCCAACGCATTGTTCGGCGGGACGGCGGAATATATCGCCTTGTGGTTCAAGGGCGCAGGCTGGGAGCGCGGCTTTTACTGGTACGTCACGGCGATGATCGGGGTTTCGCTGATCACCTATCTCAGGATGCGCGACACCGCCAGGCATTCGCGCATCCTGGAGGATTGATCAGCCGAGGATCCCGCCGCTGCGGCTCGCCAGCACGCGGCCGATCGAGTCGAACAGCGCGTCCATCGCGACGGGCTTGAACAGCACGTCGTCGGCGCCGAGCGCGAGGCAGCGCTCGCGCAGGTCGATCGCCGTGTCCGCGGTGACGACGATGATCGGCAGCTCGGCCTTCGTATCGCCGCGCGCACGGATGCGGCGGATCGTCTCGAAACCGTCGGTGCCGGGCATGCGCAGATCGACGAGGACGACGTCGAAATTCTCGGCGTCGATCCTTTCGAGGCCCTCCTCGGCCCAGCCCGCCTCGGCCATGGTTGCGCCGGCGACGTCGAGCATGTCTTTTACGACCCGACGATTCATCGGATCGTCCTCGATGAAGAGGATGTTCATGGCGTGCCGCCGCGTAGGACGGAATGAATTTCTGCGACCGTTTTTATCATATTAGTGTGCTATCGCCCTAAGCCGCCTGCGACACAAGACGGCCACCGCGCCCGGGGTTCAAATTTTCTTGTGGCTCCGGAACGACGGCCGCGATCAGCGCTGCGCCCGAGACGGGCTTTTCGACGATGTCGCCGATCCCCGTCGCCAGAAGCTGCGACCGGATCGCGGCATCGGGCCGCAGCCAGAGCACGGTGCTGTTGCCGGGCGCTACGGCGGCGGCGAGCCGGGCGAGGGTCTCCATCGGGTCGCCTTCGCCTGCCTTGAGCGTCGCCTCGTCGGCGAGCAGGTGCGTCGCGCCGGCATCGGCGATCAGCGCGTGCGCCTCCGCCGCGCTGGCGGCGAAATGCAGCGCGGCGAGCCGGGGCTCGAGCAAGGTGCGCAGCATGCTGCGCGCGATCGGATTGCGGTCGAGGATTACCATCGCCGCGCCGCTGCGCGCGGGATCCGACGCGGCCTGGACCGGCGCCTCGGCAACGACGAGCGGCAGGTCCACCGCGAACGACGCGCCCTGCCCTTCGATACTCTCCACCGTGATCTCGCCGCCCAGCGCGCGGGCGAGATTGCGGCAGATGGTGAGGCCGAGCCCGGTGCCGCCGAACTTGCGCGTGGTGCCGGCATCGACCTGGCGGAAGGATTCGAACACCTCCTCGAACTTCTCCGGCGGGATGCCGATGCCGGTGTCGCTGACCACGAGCCGGAGGCGGCGGGTTTCGCCCTCCCCCTCGGCGATCACGCGCAGGGTCACGCCGCCGCGCGCGGTGAACTTGATCGCGTTGGACAGGAGATTGAACACGATCTGGCGCAGGCGGCCGGCGTCGCTGACGATCCAGCCGGGGGCGTGGCTGAGCTCGAGGCGGAAGCTCAGCCCCTTGCCGCGCGCCTGCTCGTCCCACAATCGGGTGACTTCGCGCAGCATCGCACACAGGTCCATCGGCGCGGCGTCGACGGCGAGGTTGCCGGTCTCCATCTTGGCGACGTCGAGAATGTCGTCGACGAGGCTGCGCATCGTCACGCCGGCGCCGTGGACGATCTCGATACGGTCGCGCGTGCCGGCGTCGAGCTTCGCGTCGGCGAGCATCACCTGGGTCATGCCGAGGATGCCGTTGAGCGGGGTGCGGATCTCGTGGCTGGTGGTGGCGAGGAACTCGGTCTTGGCCTTGAGCGCCTTTTCGAGCGCGACATTGGTCTCGGCGAGGACGATGTTGGTCGCGCGGATCTGGTTGCGGCTGCGGCGCAGCGTGATCAGGCCGAAGCTCAGCAGCGCGATGATGACGAGGGTGGCGCCGCCGATGCTGAGGAGCAAGGTGAGCCGGAAGGCGGCGGTCCGGCGCGCTTCCTCGGCCTTGAGCGTCTGGATGCGCGCCTGCTGCTCGGCGGAATCGAAGCGGGCGGCCATCAGCGCCGCGCCGGTGGAGGTTGCTACCTTGGTGGCTTCGTCGTCGAGCCGCTTCATCGCCTCGAGATGCGCCAGCGCCAGCCTGGGTGCGCCGGAATCGCGCAGGATCTCGTAGGCGAAAGCGTGCGCAATACGATAGTCGCCGGTCGTTTCGGTCAGGTCGAGACCGGCGAAGCACTCGGCAATCAGCCGCACCGCCTTCGCCTTTTCGTTACGTTCGGCCGCGAGGCCCGCGGCCGTGGCGAGAAGGTGGCGGCGAACGAGATCGGCGTCGGCATCCTCCACGAGCTTGAAGCCGCGCGTCAGGGTGCGGTCCGCGGCCTCGAAACGCTTGCGCTTGATCTGGTTCCGGGCGAGATTGACGAGGATGCGCGCCTCCAGCAGCGGCTTTTCGAGCTGCCGCGCAATGGCCAGGGCTGCTTCATATTCCTTCTCGGCCTCCGCGCTGCCCTCGGCAACTCTGGCGAGAACATTGGCACGGCTGTTGTGAAGCGACAGCGACAGTGCGGGGTCGCCGTCGTAAAGCTCCGACGCCTGGCGAAAATATCGCTGCGCACGATTGTCGTCGTTGGCGCTGCTGTACAGCGCGCCGATATTCTGGAGCGCGATGGCCTGGCTGCGCGGCTCGGCCAGCGAACCGAAGACGCGAAAGGCATCCTGGTATCGCGTCAGCGCTTTCACCGCGTCGTCGGCCTGCATGTAGAATGCGCCTTGCGACATCAGGAGATCGCCGCGCAGCTTGGTCGGCTCGGCTATCTGGCGGACGAGGCGGAGCCCATCGTCGAGAAGCGGCTTGGCGCGGTCGGCCGCATTGCTGCGCAAATAGGCCTCGGCGCCCAGCCACCGCGCCGTGGCGAGTGCCAGTGCGCGCTGTCGCGGATCGGCAATGCGGCGTGCGAGCGCATCGATCAGCTGGACGTGACGCAGCGCCTGCGCCTGGTCGCCCATCATGCTGCTTTTGGCGGCATCGATCTGCGCTGCGAGCGGCCTGGGGAAGTCGGGCTCCCGCGCCGACGCGGGATGGCTTGCAACCAAGGCAAGCGCGACGCCGAGCGCGCGGAGCACGCCGCGCATCACGCGCGCTTCCAGAAACTCTCGGGCCGGATGAACGACTGGACGTTGGCGGAGCTGGCGAGATGCGCCTCGTCGACCAGATATTTGCGGAATGCGTCGAACCCGAGCGGACGCGAGAGCAGGAAGCCCTGCACCATGTCGCAGCCCATGACGCTGAGCAACGCCAGCGCCGACGGCGTCTCGACACCTTCGGCGGTGACTTCCATTTCGAGCGCGTGCGCGAGATCGATCGTCGAACGCACGATCAGCGGATCGCGATTGCTCGAGGTCAGCTGCATCACGAACATCTTGTCGATCTTGAGCTCTTTGGCGGGCAGCCGCTTGAGATAGGCAAGCGACGATAGCCCCGCCCCGTAATCGTCGATCGCGAGCTGGACGCCGATATCGGCAAATGTCTGAAGATGCTGGATGGCGCTGTCCGGGTCGCGGATCACCGCAGTCTCGGTGATCTCGAAGCCGAGCCTGGCGCCGCTCGTCGAGACGATGGCGCAGGCCTCCTGCACGAACTCCGCATCCGCGAGCAGCATACCCGAAATGTTGATGAACAGCGTGAGGTCGTGCCCCTCGGCAGCGAGCCGTTTCTGGTCGGCGATCACCTGGTGCAACGTCCAGATCGTCAACGCACCGATTTCGCCGGCCTCTTCGGCGACCGAAATGAAATCGCCGGGAAGAATGAGCCCGCGCTGCGGATGCTGCCAGCGCACCAGTGCCTCGGCGCTGGTGATTTCCTGCCGGCGGACATGCACCTTGGGCTGATATTGCAGGAACATCTCGTTGGCGGCGATGGCGGCGGGAAGCTCGCGCATCAGCGTCAGGCGATCGAAGGTGAGATCGACGCGCGACAGATCGAGCATCACGACCCGCTTTTCGCTCCGCGCCTGCTCGAGCGCCGATTCGGCGGCTTCGGTCAATCGGACGTCGTCGCAATCGTCGCAAGGCGCCGCAGCGACGCCGAACTGCATCTGCAGCTGATAGGGTTCGCCATCCAGATCAAAAGGTTGGGCGAGCGCCTCGCGTAGCCGTTCGATGTCGGCGACGCCCATTTCAGGCTTCTCGCGCTCGAACGCGATCTCGATCAGGGCCCGGCCGGCCGTGAGAATTCGCACCTCCGGCAAAAGCGCTGCGATTCGTTCGCCGACATCGAGAACCAGCGCATCCGCGCGTGGCCGCCCGAGATGACGGCGGAGGGTCGCGAAGTTCACAATCTCACATTGGGACAGAATCCGCCAATATCCGGACTCCCGGTGTCCCGGCGTTTCGCGGTGTTCGACGACCTGGCTGCCCAGTTCGCGCAAGCCCGCCGATGCATGCGCACCGTCCCGGACGCGCAGAGCCAAACCGCGGGGCGAACTGAATTCCGCACCGATTCCATTGGCTTCCACGAGCGGAGCGCCCGCGCGTGACGCATCATCCCCCATGGACACCGAAGGCTCAGACCCAACCGACATGCCACAACACCTAGGGCCAGACCCTTGAAGGAACGGTTAAATCCAGCACCGCACACAATGCGACACCTGCGCCATCCCGCAGAAATCCTGATTGCTTCGTCGTTAATCTCTCTTTAACCACGCCAATTGCGCACACTGCGCTCGATGGGAGATCAATGATGTTCGCGTTTGGCCTTCTTTTCCGCGAAAAAACGACTGGCGAAGAAATCCGCCCGATCTGAATTTTCGTCTCTTCCGGGCCGGCGGTGAAGCGACTTCAGCAGTGAAGCCGCGCTGACCGGCCCGGACGACTATCGTGAAGCGGCCGGGGGGATCTGGCCGCTTTTTTTGCGCGTGCACGCCGGCGGCGCTTAAGTGCCTCTGCCCTTGCCCTGTGCCCGCGGCTGGTTAAGGGCCCCAGGATCTTCACTTCAGAGGGAGTTGGGCCTTGCGCATCGCGATGATCGGCACTGGCTATGTTGGCCTGGTTTCCGGCGCCTGCTTCTCGGACTTCGGCCATGAGGTCGTTTGCGTCGACAAGGACGCGCGCAAGATCGAGCTGCTCCACCAGAACGTGATGCCGATCTATGAGCCGGGGCTTGCCGAACTGGTCGCCTCGAACGTCAAGGCGGGGCGGCTGACTTTCACCACCGATCTGGCCCAGGGCGTCAAGGATGCCGATGCCGTGTTCATCGCCGTCGGCACCCCCAGCCGCCGCGGCGATGGCCATGCCGATCTTTCCTATGTCTATGCCGCCGCGCGCGAGATCGCCGAGAACCTGACCCGGGCCAGCGTGATCGTGACCAAATCGACCGTACCGGTGGGTACCGGCGACGAGGTCGAGCGGATTATCGCCGAGGTGGCGCCGGACAGCGGCGCAAAGGTCGTCTCCAATCCCGAATTCCTGCGCGAGGGCGCGGCGATCGAGGACTTCAAGCGGCCGGACCGGGTGGTGGTCGGCACCGACGACGAAGCAGCGCGCGACGTGATGCGGCAGATCTACCGGCCGCTGTCGCTCAACCAGAACGCGCCATTATTGTTTACCGGCCGCCGCACGTCGGAACTCATCAAATACGCGGCGAACGCCTTCCTCGCGGTCAAGATCACCTTCATCAACGAGATCGCCGATCTCTGCGAGGCCGTCGGTGCCGATGTGCAGGAAGTCTCGCGCGGGATCGGCATGGACAATCGCATCGGCGGCAAGTTCCTCCATGCCGGCCCCGGCTATGGCGGCTCGTGCTTTCCGAAGGACACGCTGGCGCTGCTCAAGACCGCGGCGGACAACGAGGCCCCGCAGCGCATCGTCGAAGCGACCGTCCAGGTGAACGATGCGCGCAAGCGGGCGATGGGGCGCAAGGTGATCAAGGCGATGGGGGGCGACGCGCACGGCAAAACCGTCGCGGTGCTGGGCCTCACCTTCAAGCCAAATACCGACGATATGCGCGACGCGCCGAGCCTGTCGGTGATCGCGGCGCTGCAGGACGCCGGCGCCAAGGTGCGTGCCTATGACCCCGAGGGCGTCGAGCAGGCCAGGCCGATGCTGCCAGGCGTCGAATTCAGCCTCAGCCCCTATGCTGCGGCGGAGGGTGCCGACGCGCTGGTGATCGTCACCGAATGGGACGAGTTCCGCGCGCTGGATCTGGGCCGCATGGCAAAGACGCTCAAGACGCCATTGCTGGTCGATCTGCGCAACATCTATCCGGCCGCCGAGGCCGAGCGTGCCGGGCTGACGTTGGTGGGCGTGGGCAAGCCCAAAGCGAGTTGATCAGCCAAAGAGGCGGGCGACGACGGTCTCGAGCGACCGGTGCCACTCGGGCGCGCGATAGCCAAACGTCGCGGCGAAGCGGCTGCTATCCAGCCGGGAATTGGCGGGTCGCCGCGCCGGGGTGGGATACGCGCTGGTCGGGATACCTGTAACCGATGCACTCGGCCCGCCCCGCGCCGCGCTGGCCGCCATGATCGCGCGAGCGAAATCGGCCCAATGGGTCTCACCGCTGCCAGCGAGGTGATAGATGGCATCCCTGCCGTGGTCCGCATCCGCCGCCCAGACATCCGCGACGCGAAGCATGGCGTCGGCGATATCCAGCGCCGAGGTCGGGCAGCCGCGCTGATCCTCGACCACGGTCAGTTCGTCGCGGTCAGCGGCGAGGCGAAGCATGGTCTTCACGAAATTGGTGCCGAACGGACTATACACCCAGGCGGTGCGCAAGATCGCATATTGCGCGCCCGACGCGGCGATCGCGCGCTCGCCCGCGAGCTTGGTTTCGCCGTAAACCCCGACCGGAGCGACCGGGTCCTCCTCGCGATAGGGACGTAGGCTCGATCCATCGAACACATAGTCGGTGGAAAGGTGGACGATCGGCGCGCCGATCCGCGCGGCCGCACGGGCGAGGCGGCCTGGTCCTTCTCCGTTGACCGCCATGGCGAGGTCGCGTTCGCTCTCGGCCTTGTCGACCGCGGTGTAGGCGGCGACGCTGAATATTAGATCGGGGCGCGCCTGTTCCACGGAGCGTTCGATCGTGGCCGGATCGGCGAGATCGAACCCCGGGCGATCGGCGAAGACCAGCTCATGGCCAGTGCCCGCCCGCTCGGCGAGGCTCTGCGCGACCTGACCATTGCGACCCGTGACGAGGATTCGCATCAGCCGCTGGCGCCAAGCCGCTCGCCGGCATAGCTGCCCGAGCGGATCGGCTCCCACCACCAACGATTGTCGAGATACCAGTCAATGGTTTTGGCGAGCCCGGTGTCGAAATTCTCCTCGGCCTTCCAGCCCAGTTCGGTTTCAAGCTTGGTGGCGTCGATCGCGTAGCGGCGATCGTGGCCGGGGCGGTCGGTGACGAAGTCGATCAGCGCGCGGCGGGGCTTGCCGTCCGGAAGCGGTATGCGGACATCGAGGATGTCGCAGATCGTCTCGACCACTTCCAGATTGGTGCGCTCGTTGCGGCCGCCGACATTGTAGCTTTCGCCGAGCTTGCCGGTGGTCAGGATGCGTGCGAGCGCTTTGGCATGATCGTCGACATACAGCCAGTCGCGGACATTCTCGCCCTTGCCATAGACCGGCAGGCGCTTGCCCTCGAGCGCGTTTAGGATGGTGAGCGGGATCAGCTTCTCGGGGAAGTGATAGGGGCCGTAATTGTTCGAGCAGTTGGAAAGCACCACCGGCAGGCCATAGGTTTCATGCCAGGCGCGGACGAAATGGTCCGATGCGGCCTTGGATGCCGAGTAAGGCGAGGACGGCGCATAAGGCGTTTCTTCGGTGAAGATGCCGCTGTCGAAGGGCAGGTCGCCGAATACCTCGTCGGTCGAGATGTGATGGAAGCGGAAGTTCGTCTTTGCTTCGCCCTCGAGCCCGCGCCAATATTCGAGCGCAGCAGAGAGCAGGCGGAAGGTGCCGACCACGTTGGTTTCGATGAACGCGCCGGGGCCGTCGATCGAGCGGTCGACATGGCTTTCGGCGGCGAGGTGCATGATGCCCTCGACATTCTCCGTGCGGAGCAGGTCGAGCACCAGCGGCACATCGGCGATGTCGCCCTGGACGAAACGATGGTTCGGGGCGTTCTCGATCGCCTTCAATGAGGCGAGGTTGCCGGCATAGGTCAGCTTGTCGAGATTGATGACCCGCGTTCCGGCGCGGACGAGATGGCGAACCACCGCCGAGCCGATGAACCCGGCGCCTCCGGTGACAAGAACCGTGCGCATCAAACTGCCTCGTACGCGAAGGGGCTGACGAAATCCCTGAAGGAAGGCGCGACGGCGTCCTTATCCGACAAGATGGCCTCTCCCGGCCGAGGCCAGGCGATGCCCAGATCGGGATCGTCCCAGCGGATCGCGCCCTCGCTCTCGCGCGAATAAGGCGCGCTCACCTTGTAGAGCACTTCGACATCAGTCGTGAGCGTCATGAAGCCATGCGCGAATCCGGCGGGAATCAACAACTGGTTCCACTTGTCCGTGGAGAGTTCCTCGGCGACCCATCGACCGTAGCTCGGCGAGCCTCGACGGAGATCCACTGCCACGTCGAAGATTGCCCCGCGCAGCACCCGAATCAGCTTGGCCTGGGCGAAAGGCGGCGCCTGAAAATGAAGGCCGCGCACCGTGCCGGCGTCAGCGCTGAACGACTGGTTGTCTTGCACCCATTCGACGTCAAGCCCTTCGCCCAGGAATGCGGAACGTTTGAACACTTCGGAAAAAAAGCCGCGGTGGTCGCCGAATTTTGGCGGGGTGACCTCCACGATTTCGGGGATCGCCAACCGGCGGAACTCGGTCATGCGCGGGCGGCTACCAGCTTGTTAAGGTACTTGGCATACCCCGTCTTGCCCAGCGTTGCGGCACGGGCGATCACTGCCTCTTCGCCGAGCCAACCGGCGTCCAGCGCGATTTCCTCGGGGCACGCGATCTTGATGCCGGTACGATGCTCGATGGTCCGGACAAACGATCCGGCATCGTGAAGGCTCTCGTGCGTGCCGGTATCGAGCCAGGCATAGCCGCGACCAAGGCGCGTGATGTGGAGGTCGCCGCGCTCCATATAAACGCGGTTGACGTCGGTGATCTCGAGTTCGCCGCGCGCCGACGGGCGGATCGACCGGGCGATGTCGACGACGTCCTTGTCGTAGAAATACAAGCCGGTGATCGCCCAGTTGGACTTCGGATCGGTGGGTTTTTCCTCGACGCTCGTGGCGCGGCCGTTCTCGTCGAACGCGACGACGCCGTATCGTTCGGGGTCGTCGACATGGTAGGCAAAGACGTTGGCGCCGCCTCTGGTCGCCTCCTCGGCGGCGAGAACGCACTTCTCGCCCATCTTGTCGCCGTAATAGATATTGTCGCCAAGGATCAGCGCGCTGGGCTGGCCCGCCAGGAAATCGGCGCCGATGATGAATGCCTCGGCAAGCCCATTGGGCTGGGGCTGCTCGGCATAGGAGAAGTTGACGCCGAACGCCGAGCCGTCCCCCAGCAGCGCTTCAAACAGCGGCAGATCACGCGGCGTCGAGATGATCAGGATGTCGCGGATCCCGGCCAGCATCAGCACCGACAGCGGATAATAGATCATCGGTTTGTCGAATACCGGCAGCAACTGCTTTGAGATCGAAAGCGTCGCCGGATACAGGCGCGTGCCGCTGCCGCCTGCCAGAATGATACCCTTCATATGTGTCTGATCTCGTCCCAATCCTCGGCGGCGCGTCTAGCTCAACCCGGCGGGCTTGGACACCCCTGGGTGCGGGTATGAAAGGCTAAACATTATCTAGATCGTCACGAGCCCACCTGGACCCTAAATCGCCCGCAATGAGCGTTACGCCCCTCACCCACCTCCAGCGGCTCGAGGCCGAGAGCATCCACATCCTGCGCGAAGTGGTCGCCGAGGCCGAGCGCCCGGTGATGCTCTATTCGATCGGCAAGGACAGCGCGGTGATGCTGCACCTGGCGAAGAAGGCCTTCTATCCCGCGCCGCCGCCTTTCCCGCTGCTCCATGTCGATACGACGTGGAAGTTCAAGGCGATGTACGAGCTGCGCGACAGGGCCGCGCAGGCCGCCGGGATGGAATTGCTCGTCCACCGCAATCCCGAGGCGCTGGCGCAGGGGATCAACCCGTTCGATCATGGCAGCCTGCATACTGATCTGTGGAAGACCGAGGGCCTGAAGCAGGCGCTCGATCACTACGGCTTCGACGCGGCGTTCGGCGGCGCACGGCGCGACGAGGAGAAGAGCCGGGCCAAGGAGCGGGTCTTCTCGTTCCGCACCGCCTCACACCGCTGGGACCCCAAGAACCAGCGTCCCGAGCTCTGGCACCTCTACAATGCCCGCAAGGCGAAGGGCGAGAGCATGCGGGTGTTCCCGATCTCGAACTGGACCGAGCTCGACATCTGGCAATATATCCGTGCCGAGGGGATCGAGATCGTGCCGCTCTATTTCGCCGCGCCGCGCCCCACGGTGGAGCGCGACGGGCTGATCCTGATGGTCGACGACGACCGCTTCCGGCTGGCGCCGGGCGAGGCCCCGGTCGAGCGATCGGTGCGGTTCCGCACGCTGGGTTGCTATCCGCTGACCGGCGCGGTCGAGAGCGAGGCCGCCAGTCTCGAAGACGTGATCCAGGAAATGCTGCTCACCACCACCTCCGAACGCCAGGGCCGCGCGATCGACCACGATCAGACCGCCAGCATGGAGAAGAAGAAGCAGGAGGGATATTTCTGATGCCACTCCTGCTTTCGATCCTCCCCGGCACGGGGAGGTGGCAGCGCGGAGCGCTGACGGAGGGGGCTCTCCTCATTGCGAAGTGCCGGCGGCGCGCCCCCTCCACCGCCCTGCGGGTGGTCCCCCTCCCCGTTCCGGGGAGGATCGCATGACCTCCTATCGCCCCGAGGCGCTGATCGCGTCCGACATCTCGGCGTATCTCACGCTGCACCAGAACAAGTCGCTGCTACGGTTCATCACCTGCGGCTCGGTGGACGACGGAAAGTCGACGCTTATCGGGCGCTTGCTCTACGATTCGAAGATGATCTTCGAGGACCAGCTGGCCAGCCTCGAGGCCGACAGCAAGCGGCTGGGCACGCAGGGGCAGGAGATCGACTTCGCACTATTGGTCGACGGACTCGCCGCCGAGCGCGAGCAGGGGATCACTATCGATGTCGCCTATCGCTTCTTCGCGACAGAAAAGCGCAAGTTCATCGTCGCCGACACTCCCGGCCATGAGCAATATACGCGCAATATGGTCACCGGTGCGTCGACCGCTGATCTTGCGGTTATCTTGATCGACGCCCGAAAAGGCGTGCTCACCCAGACGCGGCGGCATTCGTATCTGGCGCATCTGCTGGGCATCCGGCACATCGTGGTCGCGGTGAACAAGATGGACCTGGTCGGGTACGACCAGACCGTCTATCAATCGATCGTCGCGGAGTATCGCAGCTTTGCGGAATCGATTGGAATTCAGGGCTTTACGGCGATTCCGATCTCCGGATTCAAGGGCGACAACATCACCGGATCGTCGGGGAACATGCCCTGGTTCGCCGGGCCGGCGCTGCTGGAACATCTGGAACAAGTAGACGTCGAAGTTGACACCGACCGTGCCAGGCCGTTCCGGCTTCCGGTGCAGTGGGTTAACCGGCCGAACCTCGACTTTCGCGGCTTCGCCGGATTGATCGCCAGCGGCACGGTCAAACCCGGTGACGCCGTGCGAATCCTGCCCTCGGGGCGGACGACCACCGTGGCACGGATCGTGGCGATGGACGGCGACCGCGACGCGGCGGGCGCGGGCGAATCGGTGACGCTGACGCTCGCCGACGAAGTCGATTGCTCGCGCGGCGACGTGATCGCCGCGGCCGACGCGCCGCCGCAGGTGGCGGACCAGTTCAAGGCGACGATCGTCTGGATGGACCAGACCGAATTGCTGCCCGGCCGCGCTTACTGGCTCAAGCTCGGCACCCAGACGGTGAGCGCCACGGTCCGCGAACCCGAGCACACGATCGACGTCAACACGCTGGCCAATGCGCCGGCCAAGACGCTCAGGCTCAACGACATAGGTGTGGCGGAGATCGCCGCCGACCGCGGGATCGTGTTCGAGCCCTATGCCGAGAGCCACGATCTCGGCGGGTTCATCCTGATCGACAAGGCGACCAACGCCACCGTTGCCGCGGGGATGCTGCACCATGCGCTGCGCCGCGCGCAGAACGTCCACTGGCAGGCGATCGAGATCACCCGCGAGGCGCATGCCGCGCAAAAGGGCCAGCAGCCGCGATTGCTGTGGTTCACCGGGCTGTCGGGTTCGGGCAAGTCGACGATCGCCAATCTGGTCGAGAAGAAGCTGCACGCGATGGGCAAGCACAGCTTCCTGCTCGACGGCGACAATGTGCGCCACGGGCTCAACCGCGATCTCGGCTTCACCGATGCCGACCGGGTCGAGAATATCCGCCGGGTGGGCGAAGTCGCGCGGCTGATGACCGATGCCGGGCTGATCGTGCTGACTGCGTTCATCTCGCCGTTCCGGGCCGAGCGCGAGATGGTGCGCGCGATGCTGCCCGAGGGGGATTTCTTCGAGATCTTCATCGACACGCCGATCGCCGAGGCCGAGCGGCGCGATCCCAAGGGGCTGTACCGCAAGGCGCGCGCGGGCGAGATCGCCAACTTCACCGGCATATCGAGCCCCTATGAGGCGCCGGAGCGGCCCGAGATCCGGATCGACACGACGAAGGAGACCCCCGAGGCCGCGGCCGAGCGGATCGTCGAGACGATCATGGGAACGTGGAGCCCGGTGATTTGAGCGACGCCGAACTTGCGCGCGAGATCGCCACCGACCGCGAGATCGTGTTCGAGCCGTACGAACTGAATCGCGAACTTGGCGGCTTCATCCTCAT
>JASLBO010000276.1 GCA_030146605.1 Sphingomonas sp.
GGTGCACTGCAGTGGCTGCGTACCCGTCCGCTGGAGGCGCTGGGGCTTTCCCCTCTCTTGCTCGCCGAAGTACGCGCGATCGCGACTACCTCTTTGCCGAACTGAACAATCGACGGGCTGCGAACACATGAGCTGTACGGAGGGCCGGTGGCGATCTTCGCTGGAAGCTGTTGCTCCGTCTTATACCGCAGGTAAAATCCGAAAATCGGATAGCGAGATGCCATACACCTGCTGAAACGTGTCTTCGGCCCACGCGTCTGCTCTGTCCTGCGAATAATTTTCGAACAGCCACTTATAGTCGCGCACGAATGCACCCTCTTCCAGAATCCATTGCCGGGTGAGATCGTAAACGGCCATGGACCCGTAGAAACTGTCGAAAGTATCCTTGACCGCTCGGTCATCCCGTCCGGGCCAGCGTCGGGGATACACGCCCGGCTTATCGCCTCTGTCAGCAAAAAGCGAAAGATGACGAAGCCAGACCGCCGTTCGATCGGGCTTCGAGCCGCCCGATGTCTTCCAAATTCCCGGCCAACAGAAAAACTCGGGATGCTCGAGACGATCGGCGGAGAACGACAGGAAGTGCGATAGAAATACGCGTATCGGCAGATTGATCTTCCGGAATTCGAACGTCTTGTGCTCTTCCATCAGCGCCTTCACCGCAGGCTGCTCGCCCCACTCGGCAATTGCTATCAGCGCCGAGAGCGGATGGTCATACCCGGCGAGCTCAGTCAGCTCGGCGGACACCTGGATATATTCCTCGCGGGAATAGTCGGTGATGGCATGTTTTAGATGGGGAAGCTCGCGAAGCGACTGACACAAGAGCGTAAAACGAACGCCGACATCGACGTCCGCGATAAAATCCTCGAAATATTCGATTTCCAGCGGGAATCCGCGGGTCGGATTTATGGCAAGGTCGCAGATGAGGAGAAAGATGCCGACAAGAGGCCCTCGCACATCGCTCGGCCATTCGGACCCTGAAAGCTCCAGAAAACGGTCGAAGGCTTCAACATATATCCCGAAAAGATATCCTTCCTCTCGCCATGTCTCGGTTGTGATCTGCGATCTTTGCGTACCGTCGAGAAACTGAAGCTGGATAAATCTCGCCTGGCCTTCGTAAATCGCATGCAGCCCAACCGGCGGAACGCGTAATGGCGATCCGTGATAAAAGCCTTCGTGACGTGACCTCGTCAGACGTCGAAAATCGTCTTCCCATGCCTTGCCGTCGGGAATGAACGAAAATTCCGGATCGATTTCATGGGCGATCAAGCCAAGTAGCTGCCCCACAGCGATGTGGTAGCAATGGCCGACGCACTCGAAATGCTGCTGATCGAACAGCCGTCTGGCCGTGATCTGCGGAGCCATCGCGTATTGCTTGTAATATTCAACGTCCAAGGCGTTGTTGATCGCGACGTTCGCGTCGGCCAGCATCGGTTGCGCTGACGGTCCCTGCGCTATCAGCGTTTCGTCCGCCCACCGCTTCAACGGCTTAATCGGGCCGAATGTCTTCAGTGCATCGCGCAAGAATGCCAGGCTGGAATGCGATTGGGCAAGGTAGCTCAGGCTGAGCATCAGCCCGGACGTCGAGCCCACATGCTGCCACCAGTGAACGGTCTCATGCAGGTAGGTCGAATAGGCCTGCAATGCGTCAGGCGATATCGTCCCCAAGTCGTACACGCCGTTCTCAATGCCATCGATCAGTTCGTGATTGCGAGGGCTGAGACTTAGGACGAAACGCATGGTCTCGTACTTGCCGTGGACGTTCAACGCGGCATGGAACGCGGGTTCGAGATACATGACGTCACGCGACGGGTCGATCAGCGACGGGTCAAGACGCGATTCCAGACCTTCTCCCGTTCCCCGCTTCATATCGATTCCTCAGCCGCTGTTGCCCCGAAAACCGCTGACGCAGATTTGACGCCAGCCTCGCGGCGTTTAGCACGTATCAGGTGTCGTCAGTGGCGGCCACCAAAGCATCATAATCGTGGTAGGCTCGCTCTGGCCGACAGGCAGAGTGCGCGCATAACACTCGAATATGGCACGCACAGGCGACGCCGAACGAGCCAGCCGATCTAGATCTATACCTTGCTCGCCTGCCGCAGCGCGCAAACATAGACCTCGCCCCGCGTTTGCGCGGCGCGCATCCTATAATTGAGCATCGCCTGCAGGCTGAGGCGTAGTTCGAGGGACGTACGGCAGATCCTCGCCATCCATCAGCATGGTCTGGATGTGCTTGACGTGCACGATCCCTCGTAGCTGCCGCTGCACCTCCGACTGAACGAACATGGGGTAATCGCGGGAGCGAGCTACCCCGATCAGCGATGATGCGGAGGGTGGCTGTTCCCCGGTAGATGAAGGTGCGGGCTCACGACTGGAAGCCGGGCCCATACATCGGACGGAGAACAGCCATGGACGAGTATATCGGACTAGACGTCTCGCTGAAAGACACGGCAGTTTCTATTCGGCGCGGCGGCAAGCGGGTCTGGCGCGGCAAGTGTGTGTCGGATCCACAGCTGCTCGCGGCATTGATCCGCAAGCACGCGCCTGCTGCGAAGCGGGTGGTATTCGAGACGGGGCCGCTGTCGGTCTGGTTCTTCCATGCGCTCACCGCGGAGGGGTTGCCGGCGATCTGCATAGACGCGCGTCATGCGAAAGCTGCGCTCGACATGGCTGCCAACAAGACGGACGCCAATGATGCGGACGGTCTCGCTCATCTGGCAGAAGTCGGCTTCTTCCGTGAGGTGCGGGTGAAGGGCTTCGACAGCATGCTGTCGCGCACGCTGGTTGCGGCGCGAACGAAGCTCGTCCGGGCGACGTTGGACGTGGCGAACCAGGTCCGAGGACTGATGAAGACCTTCGGGCTCATCGTGCCGCGCGGCACAGGCGGCAAGTTCGAGGCGAACGTTCGCTCCTTGCTCGACGGCCATACCGAACTGGCCCGGATCATCCTGCCTCTGCTCGAGGCATGGCGGAGCATGCGCATCCAGGCGACCGAACTGAGCCGGCAGCTCCTCGCCGAGGCCCGCAGGAGCCAGCAGTGTCAGCAGCTGATGACGATCCCCGGTGTCGGAGCGATCACCGCTACGGCATACCTGACCGCGGTTGAGGATCCTGCCAACTTCAGCCGATCCCGTTCGGTCGGCGCCTGGCTCGGACTCACCACAAGACGCTATCAATCAGGCGAGGTCGACTATGACGGCCACATCTCCCGACGTGGCGACACCCACGTCCGCGCACTCCTGTACGAGGCAGCCGTCGTGATCCTGACCCGCAGTCACGCTGACAGTGATCTGCGCCGCTGGGGCATGAAGCTTCGCGAGAAGATCGGCTTCAAGCGGGCCGCGGTCGCCGTCGCACGCAAGCTCGCCGTCATCATGCATGCGATGCTCCGCTCAGGTGAACTCTTCACCAGGACGAAGATCGCCACCGCTTAACTCACGAGCTCGAAAGCGCCCATGGCGTGACGAGGCGTCCCTGCCGGGACGTAGGCTGGTCCATTCCTCAGCTGCCGTTGCATCACGAACTTCGGTTCGCCTCGTGCGTAACGAACATTGGAAGGACCGTCCCGCGAAGCCCCATGATGCGGCGGCCTATGCCGACCGCGAAGACGACCATGCTCCCGGCATACAACGCCTGCCGCCATAAAGTGCTTGCAAAGACCGCTATTAGACGACGGCCGGTCATGTCGAATTGGCGCCCGAAAGCGGCGGTTCCGCTTTCCATCTGTGGACGCCCCGCGTGACGCAAGCGGTATTTCGAGTATTTGGCACGTGGTCGGATGCTGCCATCTGTCCGGCCTCTGATGCAGCGATGATGGCTGCGGGCCCGTATGGGAGTTCGCGGATCGGAACCACATCACCCTAAGCGTGCTGATGAAGCACGGTGGAAAGCCCTGGTTCTTCCGACCCCGTCTCGCCGACTGTTGTGCCATACTCTCCTTCGACCGACCTACGCCCGACGACCTCTGGTCCTGACGACTACGCCGCTGCGACCGGAGCTCTATAATCTTCCTGCTTCATCAGCAGGGCCCAGACGATCCGCGCCGTCTTGTTGGCGAGCGCGACCGTGGCCAACATGCGCGGCTTGCGCGCGAGCATCTGCTCGAGCCAGGATCCTCGGGGTGCGCCACGCCTGCTGGCCTGCAGCACCACCGCGCTGCTGCCGATGATCAGCAGGCGCCTCAGCGTTCGCTCGCCCATCTTCGATATCGCGCCGAGCTTCTGCTTGCCCCCGGTGGAGTGCTGGCGCGGGGTAAGTCCGACCCACGCGGCGAAGTCGCGCCCCCTGGCGAAGGTGCCCGGGGGCGGTGCGAGCGCGGCGATCGCCGTAGCCGTGATCGGGCCGATGCCCGGGATTGTCATCAGCCGACGTGCGACCTCATCCTCGCGTGAGCGGCGTACGATTTCCTTGTCGAGAAGCGCGATCTGCCGATCGAGCAGCGCGAGGCTGTCGAGCAGGAGCGTGCAGACCGCCCGCACCCCCTGGGGTACCGCTGACGGGTCGGCAAGCAGAGCTGCAAGCGTATCCATATGGGCCAGGCCCTTCGGCGCGATCCAGCCATATTCCGTCATATGGCCGCGGATCGCATTCACGATCTGGGTCCGTTGACGCACCAGCAGATCGCGCCCGCGAAATACCATCGCCGCTGCCTGCTGTTCTTCCGACTTCACCGGCACGAAGCGCATGCTCGGCCGCTGCGCCGCCTCGCAGATCGCCTCGGCATCCGCCGCATCGTTCTTCTGCCGCATCACGAACGGACGCACATAGGCCGGCGCAATCAGCTGGACCTCGTGCCCCAGCTTCGCCAGCTCGCGTGCCCAGTAGTGCGCGCCACCGCACGCCTCCAGCACCACACGGCACCGCGGCTGGGCCTCGAAGAACGGCAACACCCTGGCCCGACTGATCTTCTTGCGAAGTACCGCTCGCCCCGACGCATCCGCGCCGTGAACCTGAAAAACATGCTTGGCGATATCCAGCCCGATTATGCTAACTTCCGACACGGACGCCTCCCTCAAGTGGTGTGCAACACCTCCACTTTGGCACATCGATGCCGTCGGGGGGCGTCCACCCCATCACCCATCCCGGACACACCGGCACGCGTGCATGGCACGTTGATAGATGAACGATTTCTTCAATGGGCTGGCATTAGATCACCCGAAGAAGGAGCCTGCTATGAAGGGTGCATTGTTTGCGGTCATGTCGATATTTGGCGTTGCGGCGTGTTCGGCAGCCCACGCGAACAAGCTGAATCCAGATGATGACCTTCACTGCGCGGTGGTCTCGAACCACTTCGCCATGTCGGAGCCGGGGAAGTCCGATGCAGCCGCTCGTGCATTGTTCGTCGCCTCGGCGTGGTACAACAAGCGGATTGGCAACAAGCTCGATCTGGGCGAGGCCGCGCCAGTCCTCGACCAAGTGAAAGGCGACCGTGAGGCAGCAAGACCGATTGTGGTCGATTGTATTGAGCGCGCGATGAAAGATCCCGCCTTCGAAGCGTTTGGCCGCAGGGCTTTCGCGGCCTGGAAGCAAGCGACGGAAGAGGCCGCGATACAAGATCAATAGGGCTGCCGGCTAGAAAATCTGCGTGAGGATCGTCTGCCCGTCGGGCGTTTGCAGTCGTTTGCATTAGCCCGGCCCGGAACGTCCGCAATCCCGCATTATAGTCCCGGGAGCGGTCGGTCAGCTAGCCACCCGATCTCCGACACTGCGCCCTCGGGATTCGTGGGCAACGTCATTGCATGAGTGCAGGGGCAACAATGTGCACAGTTTCGAATGCTTGGACGAGTGGCTAACGAAGGCGGCGAAGCACAAGCCCGCGCCAGAGCCGGAGAAGCCGGAGTGAGCCAAGATGCCGACCTACCGCTTCCGCTGGAGACATTGCGACCGTGCAGCTCAAAAGAGGCTGAAGATGCGGATTACAAAGGCGGCGATGAGGAAAACCACGGCAAGCGCTACCGCAGCAACAAGCAACCCAACCGTCAAGGTGCCTAATCCGACAACGAGTGCAATAACAATTCTGCGCCAGATCGGCCCTGTTCGTGCCGCCTCTTTGAAGCGCTCGGGGAATAGCCCGCCGAAAAACTGAGCCAACCAAAAGTACAGTTCAACAAGCAATTCACCCATTGCGGGAGGCTATCACAACGGTCGCATGCTTTCGACCCGTACCGTCCGCTTCTCACCTCGAGTCTTTGCGGCGACGTGGAAGACATGCGATGCGGGTTAGGCATCGTGGACATATTCGGCGGCTTCGCGGGGTGGCGGCTTTCGGGCATTTTCGCTCAGAAGCGGACCGGCAGGAAGCGCCCAGAGTCGGTCATTCAGCGTTCCCGCGGCGCTGCCCAGAAGCGGACGTTGTTCATCTTCGGGGCGAACGGCAGCTAGGGCCCATCAAGGGCATGCCGGGCTACTTCTATTGCCCTCATTCTGGCCCGCGGCGTTAGTTTGCAGGCATGAGAGTGTCGGAAAGCAGCCCCCCGTCGGGCGTGGTCGCCTCAGCGCGAGGCAACAGCTTGGGGCCAATGAACAAACCGAAGAGGAAGCCGCCCAGATGCGCCTCCCACGCCAGCCCCGCGGCTGTGCCGGTCGTCCATGCTATCAGCGCGAGCAGCGCAAAAAGGAACGCGTTCTCCTTTACCAAATCCCAGCCGATGCGCCGTATTCGCCTAGACTTGACCGCAACGAGGGATCCGCCATCCGCAGACGTCCGGATCGTCAGGCCGACGAGACCGTAGAGAGCGCCCGAAGCGCCAACCATCGGCACAGTACCCATCGGATGTAGCGCCAGATACAGTGCCGCACCGGCCAGTCCGCTGAGAAAAAACAAGAGCAGGAAACGCAGCCAATTCAGCGGGTATCGCCCGAGGCGCGAGGTAAGGGTGGGGCCGACACCTGCCAGCACTGTCATGTTCATCACCAGATGCATTGCGCCGCCATGGGCGAACATGTGCAGCAAGATCGTCTCGAACCTTCCCTGAGAAAGTGCAGAGGCGGACAAGCCCCACTGGGTCATTCCATCCACTCCACTGGTGAAAATCATCCAGAAGAACGCAATCACACATGCCAGGCCAAGCACTGCCGCCGGCACCTTCGTTTGCCAGGGCAACTGCGGCTCCGGCTCCTGCTCGGCGGGTTCGAAGGCAAACGGCTGCGCTTCTGACGCAAACCAAAGCTCGCCGTGCTCTTCCTGAAGCTCAAGGCTGCTGCGTAGCGATTCCATCACATCTCGTGGCGCGATCACCTTCAACGTGTCGCCCGGAACGAACTCGATGAACAAATGCGGCCAGCGCTGCCACCACGGAGCACCGAGCGTGCGCCATCGCCCATCCGATTCAGACCTGCCATAGAAGCCTTGCGCTTCCAGCACGGCCTCCAGCCATGCTGCCTGCTCCTCCGCTATGGTCATCTCGTACGGCCTCGAGACGTATTGAAAGACCCAGCCCAGCATCATGACTATAGTCACTATCGGCGGGAAGTGTCCCAGCCACAGGGTCAACCAGAGAACAATGCTTAAGACGAGCAGATTGGGAAGAAGTTGATGGAGGCTGTAGATCGGAACCAGGTCGCGTATCAGCCCGTGGTGTGACCGGACTAAAAGCTCGTTTTCGGTACCGGCCATGAATCCCGGTCTGACGCTACCACATCGGGTTTGCAACCCTCCTGGATGGGGCTCCAGCGGCGAGCATCGCGTTCAAACGATCGCTATACACCCGAGTGCCGGCGAAGCGGGGTGAACGACGACCCAGATCGAACGAGCGCCTCCGGCATAAACCGACTCTTCCTCCTACTGAGCTACGCGCCGCCACCAAGCCGAACTGGCCCGTTCAGTGGCAGCTACCGAGCTTCCTCACCCGGGAGCTGCCTATCCGCTAACCACCCACTTCCCGCCAGTCGGCGGCGTGGCCGGTCCGCCCCGACGCGCGTGTTCGACAATGGCGGGAAGCGGTCGTTGCCGAGCAAGGGCAACT
>JASLBO010000282.1 GCA_030146605.1 Sphingomonas sp.
TCGGACAGCAAGCAGAACGGCATCGGATTGGACGGCGATCGTTTGCCGTTCCAGGATAACTCGAAGCATCAGGTGAACTTGGTGGGTTGGTACCAGGATGACGCGCTGCAGGTCCGCGTGGCGTACAATTATCGTACGCCACGCCTGCAAGGGACGTTCGGCGCCATCCCGATCTTCCAGGACACGGCGCAATATGTCGACGCGAACGTGACGTTCAACGTGAACGATCAGATCGCGCTCTATGGCAATGCTTCCAACGTCTTCGGCGAGATCGAACGGTATTATTTCCAGTTCGACGAGGATTCGAAGCAGTTCCACTCACAAAACGAATTCGAGCCGCGTTATTCGGTGGGCGTCCGCGTCCGCTTTTAAGAGCCAACCCTCCTGGGTCGGCGGCCTCGCGCCGCCGGCCCATTTTTTTGCGATTATAGTTGCACCTGCGTGATGGTTTCGCTTGCGGTGCAGCAACCAGGAAGATCAGATACCATATGGTCACCGGGGCAAGCGCAGCGAATGCCATCCAGCGCGTCGTCATCGTCGGTGGCGGCACTGCGGGCTGGATGGCCGCGGCCGCGCTTTCCGCACATCTTGCCGGTGCCGGTGTCGCGATCACCCTCATTGAAAGCGCCGATATCGGCACCGTTGGTGTCGGTGAGGCGACGATTCCCACGATCCGTCGATTCTATGCACAATTGGGCATGTCGGACGCCGAGGTCATGCAGGCGTGCGACGCCACGGCCAAGCTGGGCATCCGCTTCGTCGACTGGCTCCGGCCGGGGCACGACTTCGTCCACCCCTTCGGCCGCTTCGGGCAGGATCTGAAGGGCGTCGACTTCCACCATTACTGGCTCAAGGCCCGCACCGCACGCGACACTGCGCCGCTCGGGGACTATTCGCTGGGCGCGCTGCTCGCGGGTTCGGGCCATGCCACATTGCCGGCGCCCAATCCGTCGTCGCAGCTCGGCATCTTCGATTGGGCATTGCACTTCGACGCCGCCCTCTTCGCGCAGCACATGCGCCGCTTTGCCGAGAAACAGGGCGTCACGCGCCTTGACGCACGCATCGTCGACGTCCGCTTGCGCGGCGAGGACGGTTTCATTGAAGCGCTGACGCTCGACAGCGGCGCGGAGGTCGATGGCGATCTGTTCATCGATTGCTCGGGTTTCCGCTCGCTGCTGCTCGGTGAGGCGCTGGACGTCGGCTATGAGGACTGGTCGCACTGGCTGCTCTGCGACGGTGCCTTTGCGGTGCAGAGCGAGCGGGCAGGGCCGCCGCCCTCGTGCACCACTGTCACGGCACGCACCGCGGGTTGGCAATGGCGGATCCCGCTGCGCCACCGCGAAGGGAACGGCATGGTCTTCTCCAGTCGCTTCCAGAGCGACGACGAAGCGCGCGACGAACTGCTGGCCAATGTTCCCGGCAAGCCTACCATGGAGCCCCGCCGCCTGCGCTTCACTCCTGGCCGCCGTCAGGTCGCCTGGGCGAAGAACTGCGTCGCGCTCGGCCTCGCCTCGGGCTTTCTGGAGCCGCTGGAATCGACAAGCATCGCGCTGATCGAGACCGGCATCGAACGGCTCAAGCAGCTCTTCCCGGACAAGGATTTCGATCCCGCCGTCATCGTCGAATATAACGAACAATCCGCCGAGGAGATCGAGCGCGTCCGCGATTTCCTCATCCTGCACTATAAGCTGAACGGGCGGCCCGGCGCATTTTGGCAGACCTGCCGCGAGATGGAGGTGCCCGATGGCCTGAGCAGCAAGCTCGCCCTCTGGCGCGCCCGCGGCGCTTTCGTCCGTTATCGCTGGGAGATGTTCTCCCCGGCCAGCTGGCTAGCAATCTATGCGGGCTTCGATGCCTTGCCCGATCGCCTCGACCCCGCCGTCGCGCGAATCGGTCAAGGCCAGCTGACCCGCTCGCTCGACACGATGCGCCGCTCGCTCCGGGAAACGGTCGCCGACACGCCTACGCATCAGGAGTTTCTCGAAATCATGGACGGCGCCGCGGCAAAGGGGAGGGCCGCGTGAAAGCTCCCGACGCACTCCGCAGGATCTGCATCGTCGGCGGCGGCACTGCCGGCTGGATCGCTGCCGCGGTGATGGCGCATCATTTCAAGGGCAAGCTGTTCGAGATCGAGCTGGTCGAAAGCGACGACATCGGTACGATCGGCGTCGGCGAATCCACCATCCCGCCCTTCATGGAGCTGATCGCCAAGCTCGACATCAACGAGCAGGAATTCGTCCGTGCGACACAGGCGAGCTTCAAGCTCGGGATCGAGTTCGAGGATTGGCACCGGAAGGGCGAGCGCTACTTCCATCCCTTCGGCTCGATCGGTCAGCATATCGAGCTCAGCGAATTCTACCAGTGCTGGCTCAAGGCGAGGCTGGCAGGGCAGCCCTTCGAGCTGATGGACTTCGCGCCGGCCGCGGCGATGGCGAAGGACAATCGCTTCATGCTGCCGTTCAAGGCCCAGAAGACGCCGATCGGCGGCGCTGCCTATGCGTTGCATGTCGATGCGAAACGGGTGGCGCGGTTCCTTCGCGGTCATGCCGAGGAGCGTGGGGTCAAGCGTACCGAAGGCATCGTTTCCGACGTGCGGCTCGACGATCGCGGCTTCGTCGATACGCTGATACTCAAGGATGGCCGCGAGCTTACCGCCGACTTCTTCATCGATTGCTCGGGCTTTCGCGCGCTGCTGATCGAGAAAGCGCTCGGCGTCGGCTACGAGGACTGGTCGGACCTGCTGCTCTGCGACCGCGCGATCGCTGCGCAGACGCAGAATGTCGGGCCGCCGCGGCCGTACACGCTTGCCCAGGCGCAGGATTTTGGTTGGCGCTGGCGGATCCCGCTCCAGCATCGCACCGGCAACGGCCATGTCTTCTGCAGCGAATTTCTCTCCGACGACGCGGCCACCCGGATCCTGCTCGATCAGGTCGAGGGCGAGGTCGTCGCAGGCCCGATGGTCGTGCCGTTCAAGACCGGCGTTCGCGAGCGGATCTGGCACAAGAACGTGTTGTCGCTCGGGCTCGCCTCGGGGTTCATCGAACCGCTCGAATCGACTGCGATCCATCTGATCTATCGCGGCATGGACTTCTTCTTCCGCTATCTGCCCGACCGGAACTGCGATCCGCGCCTCGCTGCCGAGTACAATCGACGCATGGCCGCCGATTATGTCGAGATCCGCGACTTCATCGTGCTCCATTATTGCGTCACCCGGCGTGACGACACGCCCTTCTGGCGCAAGTGCCGCGACATGAAGCTGCCCGACAGCCTGCACGAGCGGATCGAGCTGTTCCGGAACAATGGCGTGCTGCGCGAGGGGTTTGACGAGCTGTTCCGCAGCGTCAGCTGGTATTCGGTGCTGGAAGGGATGGGCATCCGCCCGGGCACCTATCATCCGCTGGTCGATCGTATCGACGAGACCTGGCTGTTCGAAGCGATGAACAAGGTCCGCGGCCAACTCGCCGAGGTGGCGGCGACGCTGCCGACGCACCAGGCGTTCATCGACGCGCATTGCCGCGCGGACGCAGTCGAGCTCCGCGACACGGCGGGTTGATGCAGAAGGGCGCGATCACGATCAAGCATGTCGCGGCCGAGGCGGGAGTCTCGTTCCAGACGGTGTCGCGCGTGATAAACGACGGCCCGAACGTCACGCCGGCGATGCGCGAACGCGTGATGAACGCAGTCAACAAGCTCGGTTATGTTCCGAGCCTTGCCGCACGCCGGCTGGGCGGCTCGCGCTCGTATCTGATCCTCGCTTTCAACGATCGTCGGCCGACGCTGGAAGGCTGGGAATCGCGGCGCGGCAACGACTGGGTCGATCAGATGCTGTACGGCGGCATGCTGAAATGTGCCGAGCACGGGTATCGCATGCTGTTCGAGCTGGTCGATTCGCACTCCGATCAGCTCGAGGCGCAGGTGCAGGCGGCGCTTTCGGCGCTGCATCCCGACGGCGTGATCCTGACGCCGCCGCATAGCGACGATGCGCGGATCACCCAGCTGCTCCACCGCAACGGCCTGATCTTTGCCCGGCTCGGCTCGCGCCGCGAGGGGGAAGGGTGCGCGGTCTATATGGACGACGAGGCGGCGGCGCGGGCGGCGACAAAATATCTTTTGGATCAAGGGCATACGCGGATCGCTTATGTCGAGGGGCATCCGGAATATGCGATCAGCGGCGACCGGCTGCGCGGTTTTCGGGGCGCGATGGAGAGCAGGGGGTTGCAGATTAGCCCGCAATATCTGCAGCCTGGCGACTTTACCTATGAGGCGGGAACGCGGGCGATGGGGGTGCTCGCGGGGCTCGACCAGCCGCCCACAGCGGTGCTGGCGAGCAGCGACGAAATGGCGCTCGGTGTCCTCCATGCTGCTGCCCCGCTTGGATTTTCTGTGCCGGGGGACCTTTCGGTGGTGAGCTTTGATGATACGCCGACGGTGCGGATGAGCGTGCCTTCGCTGACGGCGATCCGGCAGCCGATCGCGGCGATGACCGCCAAGGCTGCCGAGCTGTTAATTACCGCCAAAATCAACAAGTTGGAGGGCAATAGCCGGCACCTTTTGCCGTTCGAATTCATCATCCGGGACTCGACCGCGCCGCCGCGTTGACGCGGAACAAGTGAACGCCGATGTTGACGCCGGCATGGCATCCCCGTTCCGCAGTCGCGGCTTCATTGTCGTCTACGCGCTCGCATATGCCGGGCTGTTCGTCAGTTTCATTCCGTTCGTTTCCGTGCTGCTCCCGCTGAAGGTGACTGCGGTGGCCGCCGCGGAACATCGGGTCGCGCTGCTCAGCGCCGCCGCGCTGGGCGGCGCGGCAGTGGCGAGCGTCGCCAATCTGGTCTTCGGCGCGCTCAGCGACCGGACCTATCGCAACCGCGGCACCCGCCGGCCGTGGATCCTCGCCGGGCTCGCCCTTCTGATCCTCGCTTATGCGCTGTTCCACTGGAGCCGCGACGCGATCCCGATGCTGCTCGCGGTCGGCCTGCTGCAGATCGCGATCAACATGATGTTCGCCCCCGTGGGAGCGATCATGGCCGACGAAGTCCCCGACGCCCAAAAGGGACTGGTCGCCGGGGTGATCGGCGCGGCGCATCCCTTTTCCTCGCTGGTCGCGGTCGGCCTGACGCTGCACGCGCCCGGCACACGGTATGTGCTGCTCTGCGCGCTGATCGCGCTGCTCGTGGCGCCGCTGTTGCTGTTCCTCAGCGAGCGCCGCGACGCGCTGCCGGAGCCGCCGCCCGCGCTCCGAATCGGCCGCCGCGCCGATTTCGCGCGGATCTGGGTCGCGCGGATGTTCGTCCAGATCGCCGGCAACGGCCTGTCGACCTATGGCCTGTTCTACTTTCTCGCCGTGCTGGGCCAGAAGGTGCCCGACAGGCATCACGCCGAGGTGGCGAGCGAAGGCGTCGCGGCGATCTTCGCGGGAGTGACGATCGTTGCCCTGGTCCTGACGATCGCGGCGGGGCGGCTCTCCGACGTGGCGATGCGGCGCAAGCCGTTCCTCGCGGTTTCGGCGCTGGTGATGGCGGCGGGGCTCGCGATCATGGCGGCGGCGCCGAACTGGGCAGTGGCGACCCTCGGGCTGGGCGCCGCCACTGCGGGCATGTCGGTATTCCTCGCGCTGCAATCGGCATTGGCGATGCAATTGCTGCCTTCGCCGCTGCACCGGGGACGCGACCTCGGCATCCTCAACCTGACCAACACGCTGCCCGCAATGGTCGCGCCGCTGCTCGCGCTGGCGCTCAGCCCCGACAAGGTCGGTTACGCGCCGTGGCTGCTGGTGCTCGCGATCGGGGTGCTCGCGGGCGGCGCGGCGGCGATGACGATCAGGACCCAGGACTGAGCGCGCGGCCCTTTTCCGAGAGGCTGCGGAACGTGATCGACCAGCGCGGCACGTCCATCGGGGCGATGCTGTGCTCCCACAAGTGCCGCGCCTCGCCGGAGAGGTGATAGACCGAGCGGGGCGCGAGCGGCGCGGCGAAGCGATCGAACCCGCCGGGCCGCCGCTTGCGCAGGCGCATCGTCGCGGGATTGCCGAGCGAGATGCCGATGACGTGCTCGAACACCGGGCGATCCTTGTGCCAGCCAATCCCCGCGCCGGGATCGTAGCGGATCAGCAAAGCGTGCTCGAAATCGCCGGGCGGGAGGCCGGCGAACCGGGCGGCCTTGTCACGCAGCGGGAGCAGCCAATCGGGCAACGGCGTGCCCCGGGTGAAACTGGCATCGTCGAAATCGTAGCGCCAGCCGAAGCTGGTGGTGAGCCGCTTGCCGAGCCACCCCTGGAAGCGGAACGGGCTGAGCTCGAGGCGATCGATCGCGGCGATCAGATCGCGCTCCTCGTCAGGCGTGACCAGCTCCTCGCGATAGCCGAGGCCGGGGAGGGCGGGAGCGCCGAACAGATCAAGGGAGGAGAGCGGAATCGGCACAAACGGTCTCGATGCGGGACCGTCAAGCTGGGGAGCGTCGAGCGAGTTTCCAACCCCTCCCGCGTAGGCGTCGCAATCCGGACTTTCGAAGATTCATATCAAAATCCGTTAGGATTCCGTCTCATAGCGGTTGCAACACGCGCGCTAGAGGCATAGCGGTGCCCGCCGTGAAAGACCAAATGATTGCCGAAATCGACCGCGCGTCGTCATTCCTGAAAGCACTGTCCGGTCGTAGCCGCCTGTTGCTGTTGTGCCATCTGTGGGATGGCGAGAAATCCGTCGGCGAGCTTGCGAGGCTCACCGGCGCGCGGGACACTGCCGTCTCGCAGCAGCTGGCATTGCTGCGCCGCGAAGGGATGGTCGCCGCGCGCCGCGCGGGGCAGATGATCTTCTATTCGCTGGCGAGCCCGGAAGCGAAGCGCATGCTCGAATCGCTTCACGACCTGTTCTGCGCCGAGCCCCTCGCCAAAGCCGCCGAGTAGAGCCGCTCGACATCCTCGCGCCGGGTCAGCTCGGTGCCAGGGGTGAGCAGTGCAGCCGCG
>JASLBO010000296.1 GCA_030146605.1 Sphingomonas sp.
AAGATATTTCCCTGAGGATTCTGCGAAGGCGGGATCGGCAGCGAGACGAGCAAGCGAGGCTCCTGAGAACTCCACACTGCCCATCGTGATTCCAAGACGTTTCTGAAAGCGATTGAAGAAAGCCGTTCTCGATAGCCACCGGACCGGCGTAGGCATGGCACGCAGGAACCCAGTGCCAGCGGTGCTGCCGGGATCGAACGCGATACAAGTGATCGCGCTTCCCGACCGCCTCAGGCGCCTGTGGAGCTCATATGCCGTAAGGACATTGCACAGCTTCGATGTGGAATACCGCTTTCCAGCCGAGGTGGGCTTGTTACCTTCCTTGCCGTCGTTCGCGAGCATCACCGCGTCGGGCTCGATCGCCGCGCCGACGAGCTTTCCATCCACCGTATCGGGGTCATGCGTGCCGCTCGCTGTGAACACCACGCGGCCGCTCTCGGCCACCCCGTCGATCAGCAGTTCGAGCAGAAGGAAGTGACCCAGGTGGTTGGTGGCAAAAGTCTCCTCGTAACCGTCCACCGAGTAGTTGAGGTCTTGTATGCGGGCCCCAGCATTGCAGAGAATGGCCTGGAGAGGATCTACCGTCCCGTCGTCCAGTAACGCATGACATCTGGCAGCAGCCGCCCGGACCGACGCCAAGGAAGATGTGTCGAGCTCAAGGGTAGTCACCTTGACGCCGTAAGTCCTTGCCAGTTCCAGCGCGACCGGTTCCAAGCGTTCCAGGCTGCGCCCGGCGAGCAAGAGATTGGCACGATAATGCGCGGCAAGGTACTTGCTGCACTCCAGCCCGATCCCGCCATGGCCGCCCGTTATCAGAATTGTTGACATGCCTGCGTTTTCCTTTTTTCTGGTGGCGATCAGCGTGCGGCTGCGGCCGTCGTTCGCCTCGCTTCGTGATGAAGAATGGTCGGGATGCAGGGCAGGATAGTCCGTAAGGAACGGCGTTTGCGTCTTCCTGTTTTCGACAAACGCTTCGAAAGAAATGCCGGTAATCTCGATTTCGGCGACGCACCCTTGCAACGGCAGTCCGTCCGACGCGGCGTTCATGTCGCGCCATCGCCGGTCCGGAGGCCAGCAATTCACAACTCACGCCGAAGCCATGCGTCGATCGACCAGCCGCCGGCGCCGCGCATGGCGATGAACAGTGCGACGAAGCCGAGGATCAAGGGATATTCGATGCCACGATCAATCCATGGATAGGTCGGTGCCAGCGCGATGCAGATCGCGGCTGCCTGGATTGCAAACATCGGGGCGACGAAGCGGGTTGCGAGACCAAGCGCGAGCGCGATCCCGCCAAACGTCTCGAGGATCGTGACGCACCAGGCGAGCTGCGCGGCAAACGGCAGTCCGAGCACGTTTGCGATCAGGTGCGTCGAACCTTTCAGCGGATCGGCCATCGATCCATGGGCACTGCCGGTAAGCTTCGGAATTCCATGCGTCACCATTGTCGACCCGAAGCCGAGGCGAAGCAGCGCGTAGGCGGCTTGCTCGCCGGCCCGATAGAAGGGAGCGAGGCCTGGGAAGATGAGCCGGCTGTTCGAGGCGCCTTTCGATCTGAACCGAGAGATGGGCATGTTACGAACCCCTTTTTTCGCTAATCGTAGCCGGCAGGGGCGCCGATGCACCTGTAGAGGACTGGTCGGCATTGCTCACATCGCGACGGCCCAGGAACGGCAGCGATCGTGTCGCCCTGCCGGTCAAGGCGAGGAGCGCATTGGCAACCGCCGGCGCGATCGGCGGCACACCGGGCTCTCCCATGCCGCTGGGGCGGCTGGCGGATCGGATAATATGTGTCTCGACGGTCGGCATCTCGTTCATCCGGAGAACGGGATGCGTGTCGAAGTTGGTTTCCCGGACGACGCCTTTGTCGAGCGTCATCGCGCCGTAAAGCGCGGCGGACAAGCCGAAGCCGATGCCGCCCTCCATCTGCGCCGCGATCTGGTCCGGCGATACGGCGATGCCGCAATCGACGACGGCGATCACGCGCCGAACCGTCGGGCGGTCCTGGTCGATGCGCACCTCCGCGACCTGACCGACGACGGTCCCGAAGGTTTCGTGCACGGCAAGCCCCCGTGCCCAGCCCGGTTCGAGCGGGGTGCCCCATCCGGCCTTCCGGCACAGCGCGTCGAGCACCGCGATATGCCGTGTCGCACCGGCCTTTTGATAGAGCGCCCGCCGATATTCCGCGGGGTCGCGCCTCGCCCGCCGGGCGAGCTGGTCGATGATGTGCTCCATCACCATCGCGGTGTAAGAATGGCCGACCGAGCGCCAGAATGAGACCGGGACCGGAAAGCTGGGGCTGAAAAGCTTGCCGTCGACACTCGACGCACTAGCCAGATAAGGCGAGTTGGCGATGCCCTCGACCGCCTGCGGATTGCCGCCGAAGGGCACCAGCGCCTGACAGACGCTGCGGAAGCGCCAGCGCGCGGGAAGTCCGTCGGCACCCAGCTGCACCGAGGCACGATGATGCGACATCGGCCGGTAATAACCGCCCGCCATCTCGTCCTCGCGCGTCCAGATCAGCTTGATCGGGCGCCCGCCAGTCCGCTTCGCGATCCGCACCGCCTCGACGACATAGTCGCAGCTTGGTCCGCCGCGCCGTCCGAACGAGCCGCCGGCCGGCACCACCTCGAGATCGACCTTGCCCGGAATGGTCCTCGCGATCCCGGCTGCGAAGACCTGGTCGACGGTGGGCAGATGCGCGCCCGAGGTGATCGACACGTCCCATCCCTTCACCTGAGCGACGCAATCGAGCGTCTCCATCGGCACATGCGCGAGATAGGGAAAGTCGAACGCGAACTCGGCTATAGCACCTGTGAGGGGCATATCTGCCTCTTCGCCCTTCCTGGCGAAATCGGCGGGGTCGAGATCGGTGCGCCCGGCCGCGATCTCGTGATAATGATGGACAATCTCCGGAGTGGACCGCGTCTCTGCCTCGCTGTCGTCCCATTCGATGCGCAGTGCGTCGCGCCCTCGCCTTGCCGCGAAGCTGTATTCAGCGATCACGGCAACCCCGGTCTCGATCGCGAAGGCGTCGACAACCCCTTTGACTTTAAGCGTGTCGGATATGTCGAAACTGGTGAGCCGTCCGCCGAAGCGGGGGCTGTGCGCGACCATCGCAGTTAGCAGGCCCGGCCGTCGGACGTCTTGCGTATAGACCTGTGCGCCAGTGATCTTGGGCAGCACGTCCTTGCGCCGAACGCGGTCAGTGCCGATCAGCCGATAGTCTTTCGCCTGTTTGAGCACCGGCGACTGCGGCGGCGTCCGGAGCGCGGCTTCGGCGAGCAGGTCGGCAAACGGCGCTGCGCGATTCGAGGCGGGGTGCGAGACGACGCCATCGCGCACCTCGATCAGCCGCGGCGGCACCTGCCAGCGCAGCGCCGCCGCCTCAACGAACATCGCGCGCGCCGCCGCGCCGGCCGTGCGCATCTCGTCCCAGTTCGAGGACAGCGACCGCGAGCCGGCGGTTATCTGCATGCCATAGGCGCGAAAGTTGCTGCGGGCATCGATCACGCGCACCCGGTCCCAGTCGGCATCGAGCTCCTCCGCGATCAGTGCGGCGATGCCGGCGTGGATGCCCTGGCCCAGTTCCTGCTGCTTGTTCACCACGGTGACCCAGCCATCGTGTGCGATGCGAATGAAGGAGCCGAAGGCGCTCGGCTCGGGATCTGTCCCGCCGCCGCTCAGGAGCACGCCGCCAAGCTCGGTCGGGTGCGTCGCGGCATAGCCGACTACGAGCGCGCCTCCGATCAGCGAACCAGCCAGGATCATGCGACGGCGCGTCATCTCAAGGCGCCCCTTGGGCGGCGACGATTGTTCGGTCATGCGAGGTTCCTGTTTGGCAACGGGCTCAGGCTGGGCACCGTGCACCCGTTTCGAGCCAGGCCGCGATGATGGCGGCGAATTCCGCCTGGGTGCCCGGCGCGGGAGTGCGCTTGTCGCCGGGATGCCATGCCCAGCCCACCAGCGTATCTTCGGCCATGTGATGCAACAGCTGTTCTCGAGTCATGTGCGACCGACTGGGGTCGAGCATCTGGCGACAGATCCCTCCGAGCGTCTTGCCCTGCCACGCCATCTCGATCGGTGCGAGCTTCCACCTGGGGTTCCCGGGCACGCCTGAGGCTTCGAAATTCTTGTCGTGGTGGCACGTCGAGCAGCGCAGCGTCGCCTCGCCGGCATCATCGGGGCCTCGCGAGACCCGGGGCAAATGCGGTCGCATGCCATCGGTCTGGGTGGGCCGATCGGTGCGGGGGTGGCAGTTCATGCAGCGCGGATGCTGGATCACCCGGCCGGCCTCCTCGAACAAGGCGAGCGAGCGCGCTTGCGGATCCGGGATTGTGGAAAAGGATGCCGCCGCCCGAAGATGGGTCAGTTCCGTCCGCTTCGGTTCCGCCTCTATGGATTGCGGCCCCGGCAGGGTGCGCGGCCGGAGCGCGATCGCCAGGGCGAGCAGGAGCGCAGCCATGACAAGCGCGGCCAGTGGCAGACAGCCAAGGCGGAAGCGGCGCCGCCGCGGCGCGTCGGCACGGGATCGCCGCCACCAGCTCATGCGGCTTTCGTCTTTCCCGCGGGAGACGCAGCCGCGTCGTGGATCGCGGCGCGAATGCGATTATAGGTCGCACAGCGGCAGATGTTGCCGCTCATCGCGCTATCGATGTCCCTGTCCGTCGGTTGAGGTCTCGCGCGCAGCAGTGCGACCGCGCTCATGATCTGCCCCGACTGGCAGAAGCCGCACTGCGGCACGTCGCGAGCGAGCCATGCGGCACGGACCGAATCCGCCTCAGGCCCGGCAACCGCCTCGATCGTTATAATCTCGGACGCGGTGGCGATCTCGAGCGGCAGCGAGCAGGATCGCACCGGCTGCCCGTCGATATGGACGGTGCAGGCCCCGCATTGCGCGATGCCGCAGCCATATTTCGTGCCCGTCAGCCCGAGGGTGTCGCGAAGCACCCAAAGCAAGGGCGTCTGGCCGTCATCGTCGACCTGATGGGTCCGACCATTCACATGCAGCTTGAAGGCCATCGCGAACTCATTTCAGAGGAGAGTGACCAAGAAGGTACGCAGGCACGACCGGGACAAGAACACCCGATCCTTCAGAAGACTTGCCTGATCCAGCAGGCTCCGGGCCTCGCGACGTGCTGTCGAAACAGCGCCAGGTCGTGGCACGCCGCCCTGCTCTCGGGCTCGTGGCGGTCAGCCGCCAACTTCACTCCCCGCCTATTGCTGCGACGGGGAGTGCGTCGGACGCATCACCAGGGAAGGTCGTCCTGGGTTGCGTGCGTGAACGATCCCGTGGGAATCTGCTCGCTGTACAGGGCGACGCGAACGGCCTCGGCAGCGCCTTGCTCGACGGTGTCCGTCCCGGCGAAGGCGGTGAGCCTGGTCTTCGTGAATCCCGGCGATATGGCGTGAACCTTGATGCCCTCGGCCTCCAGCTCGATTGCCATGGCAAGCGTCAGCGCATTCAGCGCGGCTTTGGAAGCGGCGTAGCTCGCATCGAAGATCGGCCTGAGCGGGAAATGTGAGTCGGAGTTGAGCGTCAGGGAGCCGGCACCGCTCGAGATGTTGACGACGCGCGCGCCCGGCGTCGCGCGAAGGATGGGTACCATCGCCTGAAAGACGGCGAGCACGCCGAAGACGTTGGTGTCCCATACAGTCCGGACGTTGTCGATTGGGACGGTGCTCGGCCGGTTGGCGTTTGCAAGCGCTACTCCGGTCAGGTCGCCAGTGCCTGCGGTGGCGATGGCGGCATTCTGGACGAGCACGTCGAGCCGCCCGAAGTCGCCGCGCACCCGTTCCGCGGCGGATGCGATCGAAGCCTGATCGGTTACGTCGAGCTGGACCGCGACCGCGTTAGGCCCGATCTGCGCGGCTGCGGCTTCACCCCGCGCCAGGTCGCGCGACCCGACGAGCACGGTGAAATTGTTGGCGTGCAAATCCCTGGCGATCTGAAGGCCAATTCCCTGATTGGCGCCTGTGACGAGCGCGACGGGCATGTTTTGCATAAAGGACTCCTGAGGCGATGTTGTCATGGTCTAGGTTGCGATCGTGATCGGGCGCACGGCCGGATGATCGCGATCAGCCGTTTTGCGATCGCTGGCACAAGAGAGTCGGGCGCATGCTCGGGCCGCCCGCCCGGAAAGCCTCATCTCGGCGCGACACCCGTGGTCAACCGCTGGTCGAGCGAACCCGCCCCAATTGCTCGAGCAGTCGCCACAGGATCGCGGCAGACCCCGGGTCGAGCGCCCTCGCGGGCAGATCAGCTCTACCGGGCAGCCCTCTCATCTGTCCGACGCCGTTCGGCCCGTAATAGCCACCCTGCTCGGCCGCCGGAGCGGTCGCTGCATACAGAATGGGCAGGGCGCCCTGCGCAGCCGCCTGGAACAGGAACGGGAGATTCCTGAATCTCCATCCTTCCCGACTCTCCAGACCCGGGCCGTCCGGGATGAGATTCGTGCGTGCGACGCCCGGGTGCGACGCGATGCTCAACAGGTCCCAACCCAAGGCCTCGCTCCTTCGGGCAAGTTCGCCAGCAAGAAGAAGGTTGGCGAGTTTGCTCCGATCGTATGCCGCCGCATATTCATAGTCTTTCTGAGACTGAAGATCGGTCCAGCGAAGCTCGCCATTGGCGGCGCGCAGGCTGGAAACCCACACCACCCGAGCCTGCCGCCCTTTTTGAATGAGCGGCAACAGTCGCGTCGTGAGCACGAAGTGGCCGAGTGTATTCGTCGCGAAGACGCGCTCGTACCCATCCACGCTCGTCTCGCGATGCAATCGGCCCATGACGCCTGCATTGTTGATCAGCAGATCGATGCCTCGTCCCGACTGTCCGATTCGCTCGCAGAATGCTTGCACCGAGGTAAGGTTTGCGAGATCGAGTTCCTCAAAGCGAACCTCGGATCGAGGTGCTGCCAGACGGATCCGGCGCACGGCTTCCTCGCCGCGAATTCGATTTCGTGACGCAATCGTCACGTCCGCGCCGGACCGCGCCAGGGCAATTGCCACCTGATAGCCGAGGCCACTGCGGTCGCCCGCCGGAATGCCGCTGGCTCCCGTGACGATTGCTCGACGACCATGTTGAGGCGGGATGTCGGCAACGCTCCAGTCGGGAATGGTGGCCGCACCCTGTGACTCTGCCGGTCTGGACGCGCAGCTGCCGATCGCGCCGGCGGACGCCGCGGCAGCGGCAATCTTCAGGACGGTGCGGCGACTGACGCCCGCGCCAGCGACACCGACACCGGTTTGCTGCGCATCTGCGCTATTGATTATCGGCTGCACCGGAGCCTCCTCCTATGCAGGGAAGTGCCGCGGGTCGAGCCGATGCGGCGTGACGCCTTGGTCCTTGGGCCGGGTGACTTTCTGGCGGCGCCGTCGATGGGATCCGCCGGACCAGGACCGTGAGGATGACCAACTCCGCCCAGCCATGTGGTCAGCGAGGCGGAGATCGACCGAATCCGGTTCACGACGTAACCTGTTCGATGCAAGCGCCCGGGAAGGTCCGGTCGAGATCGTCCGGCGTCCAGCCAACCCGGTAGGCGGCGGCAGTGAGATCACTCCGAATATGCGCACCGCCATGGGTCAGGAAGGCGCTGATCGCCCGGATAACCTCGAGCCGCGGGTCCGCGAGCGGGGCATTGGTGCGGGAGCCGAGCAGCCGCGCAAAAATGGACTGGCGCGTTCCCGGCTGGAGAACCGTAGCCGGCTCGCCGCGCAGGCGGCCGATTGCGACGGCCATGGCGACGAGAGATGCCGTCGATCTTGCGCCAATCAGCTCCGCCTGCAGGTCGGCGCAGGAACTGGTCACGTTCTGCCGGGCAGAAACAGTGTTTCTCATTGCCGGTCTTCAGAAGCGATAGGAGAGGGTCAGGCCACCCAGCGGCTGCCATCGGCTGCCCTGATCGGTGATCGGGCTGTCGGCCGCGTCTCCGACGAGGTAATTGGCGCCGAGCCGACCAATCACCCCCCAGCGCGGCGTGAAATAATAGCCTGCGCTGAGACCTGCACCGACGTCGCGAAATCCCGATCCGGGCCGATAGCCAGACAGGCCGCTTTGAATCGCATCCGCCGGCGCAATTCCGAAATAGGTGCGCATATAGTCCGCATTTGCCCAGGTCGTCTGCACATCGAACGACAGGAAGGCATCCGCCTTGCGCACCGCGGCGTAGCTGGCACTCGCCGTCGCGAGGAGCCCGTCATGCGTTCGCGACACATCGTGAACGACCGAGACCTCCGTCAGGAGCGAACCCTGCCCCAACTGGTCGCCGCCGAAGCGGTACCCGATGAACCCGCCCGCCTCGATGGCGACATCGATATCCGGCAAGGCGCCGACCTGTCCGCCGACATCCTTTCGATCCAGCCGCGGCCCGATCACGGGCCCGATCGAGAGTCGCGGATCTGACGCCAGGTCGACGCGACCGCGGAGACCTCGAAGCTCCAGGGTCACTCCCCCGTATCGAATGTCGCCGAGGAGGAAGGGGATGGCGCGGAGATCGTCGGAACCGTCATATTCGGGTGCGACGCCGGCGCCTATCGCGATCTGACCGCGGGGAGAGCGATCGTCGGCAGGCACTTCCTGCGCGACTGCGAGGCCGGGCAGGAATGCGCCACAGGCAATGGTCGTACGAAGCAACATGCGCATCGTCATTTTGTCCTTTTGAAAGAGTGGGCCGCCACCGTGGACGGCTGTGGGGGAATCAATCGTCCACGGTGGCCACGCCGCCGCTGGGCTGCGGCGGCGTGTTCCTATCGGCGAAGCGATCCGGCCGGTGCCTCGCCAGAGCCTGGAATTCAGCCTTTTCCGAGCGCCGTCGGCCCATTGAAGGCGCGGACCAGCGCACAAGAAAGCAAACCAGTTACAGGAGCTTTTACCTCCCGGCTCAACTGCGAATTGCTTTCGTGGCGCGCACGGTGATTGCGATGGAACAAGCGAGTTCTTGCGTCGTCAAAGAAAGGAGATAGCAAATAGAATCGCGGATAGATGAAAATAATCCGCCATGTTGCTGAACTGTTGCTCACCGAATCTCGCGAACGACTGGCAGACAATCTTATTTCATCTCTTGACGTCTTGGGCATGTGCGGCATAATTCGTTCACCTGGCTTGATCTGGCACGCTCAAGCTAGAAGGAACGGTCCATGACCAGAATACCGAATACCGCAGAAATCTTGCCTTTTCCTCCAGGCGGAGTCGATGGACCCCGTACCCAGACGCCGCCGGCCCTGATGTCGGCCGTCATGGACCTCATCGGAGCGCGAGGAGGGGGGCAAGGACGCTTCGACACGGGAATGCCCGGCGTCAATCTCGTGCAGTCGTTCCAGACGATGATGCCGATCCCGAACATCTAACGGCCGTCGCTGTGCGTCGTCTTCAAGGGCGCAAAGGAGATCCTGTTTGGCGAGACGACGCTCAATTATACGGAAATGGAATGCCTGGTCGTCAGCGTCGAGATCCCGGCGATCGGCCGCATGGTCGGGGCGACGCCGGCCTGCCCTTATCTCGGGATAACCATCGAGTTCGACTCCGCGATTCTGCGCGACGTGTTGCAGCAGCTTGCGTCGCCGCCGGCGCCGAGTTCTGCGTCGAGCCTCTGCGTGTTCGTGGGCAAGGTGGACGAGCCGCTGGCGGAGTGCCTGACTCGTCTTGTTCGCCTCATGCAAAATTCTCCGGCTATCCCGATCCTGTATCCCGCGATCATGCGCGAGATCTATTATTGGCTGTTGACCGGTCCTTCCGGGGGCGAAATCGCCAAACTGGCACTGCCTGAATCGCACGCCGAGCGCGTTACCAGGGCCATCACCTTCGTACGGGATCATTTCAGCGAACTGCTCCGGGTCGAGCAGCTCGCCGAAATCGCGGGCATGAGTCCGTCCTCCTTCCACCACCATTTCAAGACGATGACCTCGATGACGCCCGTGCAATACCAGAAGCAGCTGCGACTGCTTGAAGCGCGCCGGCTGATGCTCTCGGATGCTGTCAATGTCTCCGAGGCCGCCTACCAGGTCGGATATGAGAGCGCGTCGCAGTTCAGCCGCGAATATACCCGCTCGTTCGGTGCGGCGCCCAAACGCGACGTCATGAACTTCAAGGCACTTCTTGCCCAGGCGACGCCGCGATAGGAAGGCTGGCGCAGCAGCAGGCCTGAGAATGACAGGAGGATTGGGCAAGTAAGTTCCCGGTTCGGGCATGGAGCTTCGCCGTTCCGGGCGTACTTTGATCGAAGAATTACGAACAACTTCTTCGACAAAGGCAATCTCCATGACACACTGGACCGCGTCCGATATTCCCCCGCAGCACGGTCGTATTGCCGTGGTGACGGGTACCGGCGGGCTGGGCTTCGAGGACGCACTCGCGCTCGCCCGCGCAGGCTATGGGACCATCATCGCCGGCCGCAGCCCGCGCAAGGGCGCCGAGGCGGTCGAGAAGATCCGTTTGCAGGTGCCAGCCGCCCAGGTGCGGTTCGAGCTGCTCGATCTCGCCGATCTCGCATCGGTGGCCGCTTGTGCCGAGCGCCTGACACGTCAGCTCGACCGCCTCGACATCCTCATCAACAACGCGGCGGTGATGGTGCCCCCGGATCGGCGGGTCACCCTCGACGGCTTCGAGCTGCA
>JASLBO010000360.1 GCA_030146605.1 Sphingomonas sp.
GCCGCAACCGCAACCCGCGCCACAGCCAAAGCCCCAACCGGCGCCCGCCAAGACCGCACCCGCCAAGCCCGCTCCGGCGCCAAAGGCCGCGCCTGCCAAACCTGCGCCGGCCCCGAACAAGTCGGCCGCCAAGCCGCAGCCCAACGCGCGAGCCGTGCACCCGACGGGTCTTCTCGGGGCGGATTTCGAGCGTGGGCTGACCGCGCAGGCGACGCAGGGAAGGGCGCAAACCCCGCCGGCGACGGCAGTCGGGCCGCAGGTCCGATCGGCGCTGGAGGCTGAGGTCATGCGTCAGATCAAACCGCATTGGCGGCCGCCAAGCGGCGCCGATTCGGACAAGCTGAAGACGCGCATCGTCGTGTCGCTCAACAAGGACGGCAGCCTTGCCGGAGCGCCGCGGGTGACCCAGACGGGCCTGACCGAGAGCAATCGTTCGCAGGCGGGGCTGCACAAGGAACGTGCGATCCGCGCGGTCACGCTCGCGGCGCCGTTCAGACTGCCGCCCAAATTCTACGACGCGTGGAAGACGATCGGACCGACACTTTACGAGGGATTGTAACCATGAAGGCACCGTCAATGGCGCTCGCACTGCTGCTCGCCACGAGCGGCACGGCGATTGCGCAGGACCAGCAGCAGGCGCCGCCAGCCCCCGGGCAGGATCAGGGCCAGGAGTCGGTGCTCAGCGTCGACGTGACCAATCAGGCGGCGCAGGACATGGCGATCGCCATTCCGGCCATGCCGACTTCGCAGGCCGTATCGACGGCCGCGGGACCGACTGACGAACTCGGCCGCAAGCTTGCGCAGGTGATCGACGATGACCTGCGCAATACCGGCCTGTTTGCCACGCGCGGACCGAACGCGGTGCCCGGGATCAACTATTCGGAAGTCAATGCGCCCAATTATGCGACGTGGAGCGGCCGCTCCGCGCAGGCGCTGATCCAGGGTTATGTCCGTGCTAACGGGAATGGCACCCTCACCGTCGGCTGCTATCTTTACGACGTCTCGCTTCAGACCGAGCTGGTCCGCCAGGGCTTCGTCGTCTCGCCGGGCGACTGGCGCCGTGCCGGTCATAAATGCGCCGACGCGATCTACGCCCGCCTCACCGGGGAAGGTCCCTATTTCGACAGCCAGATCGTTTACGTTGCCGAGCAGGGTCCCAAGGGCAAGCGCCGCAAGCAGATCGCGATCATGGACCAGGACGGCGCCAATCACCGCTTCCTGACCAACGGCCAGAACATCGTGCTCACCCCGCGCATGTCGCCGAAGCAGAACGCGATCGTCTATATGAGCTACGAGAACCGACGCCCGTCGATCTGGATCTACAATTTGGGCGCGCGGACAAACCGCCGCTTGGTCGACAATGTCAGCCAGAATTTCGCGCCGCATTTCTCGCCCGACGGACGCTGGATCCTGTTCTCGATGTCGGTGGCCGGCAATACCGACATCTATCGGATCAGCGCGAACGGCGGCGCGCCGCAGCGGCTCACCAACGTGCCGGGCATCGACACCGGCGGCAGCTATTCGCCGGACGGCAGCCGAATCGTGTTCGAAAGCGATCGCGGCGGCACCCAGCAGCTTTATGTGATGAACGCCGACGGCTCGAACCAGAAGCGGATCAGCTTCGGCGGCGGGCGCTATGCGACCCCCGTGTGGAGCCCGCGCGGCGATCTGATCGCCTTCACCCGCACCGGGGGGGGCGCCTTCCGGATCGGCGTGATGAACGCGAGCGGCGGCGGCGAGAAATTGCTCACCAGTGCCTGGGGAGATGAAGCGCCGAGCTGGTCGCCCAATGGCCGTGTGCTGATGTTCTTCCGAGCGGCGCAGGGGTCGGGTCGGCCGGACCTGTGGTCGGTCGATCTCACCGGGGTCAATGCGCGGAAAATCCCGACACCGCTCGATGGGTCGGATCCGAGCTGGGGACCGATTCGCCCGTGAAACGTTTCGTTACGACTAGAGGAGGAATATGATGGCCAAGATGACGACCAGCCTGGTCCTGGGCCTGGCGCTTGTCGCCACTGCGGGCTGCGCCAAAAGCGCCCGCCCGAGCTGCCGCCCGCCCCGACCGACACCGTTGCGCCTACCGACGGCAGCGGCGAGAGCAGCGATACGCTCGCCGGGCGCCTCAACGAGCAGTTCAAGCGCGAGGTCACCAGCGACACCGTGCATTTCGCGCTCGATCAATATGACATCGACTCGCAGGCGCGCTCGATCCTCGACAGCCAGGCGAGCTGGCTCGTCGCGCATCCTGAGGCGCGGATCACGCTCGAGGGCCATGCCGACGAGCGCGGCACCCGCGAATACAATCTCGGCCTCGGCGATCGCCGCGCCAATGCCGCCAAGAACTATCTAGCGGCACGCGGTGTCTCGGCGACGCGGATCACGACGATCAGCTACGGCAAGGAACGCCCGCTCGCGCTGGGCTCCGACGAAGGCAGCTGGGCACAGAACCGCCGCGCGGTGACCATCGTCATCAACTGACTCACACCCTCACGAGCAACCACAACGCCGTCGATCCTCGCGGATCGGCGGCGTTCGCATGTCGATTGCGCTTGCGCGCCCGTCTATCTCGATATAATGATGATATCATAATAATGGGAGGCAAGGATGACGGACATTCGTGGCGGGATCTCTGCACTGCGGCAGAGCAGCGAACGCGCGGCGCATACAATGAGCGGCTATGGCATGTTGGCCGCGCTGCTGCTGCCGGTCGCCGGGGTGGCCGGGGCGATCAGCCAGGTCGATCGCGTCGCCGACTCCCTGATAGTTCTGACACTGCTGGCATCGTGCGTCCTGTTCCTGTTCGTCATTGCCGGCTTCTATCTGCTCCAGCCCAACCAGGCGACGGTGATCACCCTGTTCGGCGATTATCGGGGCACCGATCGCACCAGCGGACTGCGCTGGACCTGGCCTTGGATGATCAAGAAGAAAGTGTCGGTTCGCTCGAACAACATCATCTCGGATCGCATCAAGGTGAACGATCTGCGCGGCAACCCCATCGAGATGGCGGCGCAAGTGGTGTGGCGCGTCACCGATACGGCGCAGGCGCTGTTCGACGTCGACGATTACAAGGCCTTCGTGATGGTCCAGATCGAGGCGGCGGTGCGGACGATCGGGTCGCGCTACCCTTATGACGATTTCGAGCATCAGGAAATCACGCTGCGGGGCAATCACGATCAGGTCGGTGCCGAACTGCGGGCCGAGCTGATCGCCCGGCTGAAAGTCGCGGGGATCACCGTGGACGAATGCGGCTTCACCCACCTTGCCTATGCGCAGGAGATCGCCGGGGCGATGCTGCGGCGCCAGCAGGCGCAGGCGGTGGTCGCAGCACGCACCACGTTGGTCGAGGGCGCGGTGGGGAGGGTCGAGAGGGCGCTGGCGCTGCTTTCGGCGAAAAACGTCGTCGAACTGGACGACGAGCGCCGCGCCGCAATGGTCTCGAACCTGATGGTCGTGATCTGCTCGGAGCGGGACACCCAGCCGGAGGTGAACGCGGGCTCTCTCTACAAGTAGGTCATGCCCCGGACGCCCGACCCGAA
>JASLBO010000375.1 GCA_030146605.1 Sphingomonas sp.
CATAGGTCCGGCCCGGGATGATGACTTCATCGGCGCCGCCGAACACGCGCTCATGGAACGCCTTGGCATCGTCGAAGTCGCGCGGATCGGCCACCCAGAAGCCCGGAATCCCCGAGCTGACCCCGCCGAGATCGGTGAGGAAATAGACATTGTTATACTCGTTGAGCTTGGTCGGCTTGTTGACCGTATAGCCCTGGAACACCGTGGCCGGGTTGGTCGCGCTGACCGGCAGCGCAGGGTTGAACGCCGGGTTCGGCACCTGCTCGCCCGCCTGACAACCGGCCTGGTTCATGACCACGTCGATCGCTTTCCACTGCGCGGAGCAGCCCTCGCCCGAGGTTGCGCCGTTGCCGCTGTAGAAGTTCGAGAACAGGTGGAATGCGCGGATCTGGACGCTGCGGTCGCTGCGCCGCACGCCGACATCTACGCGCTTGAGCATTCCGAACAATCCGTCATCGTCAAAGTCGTAGCTTGCGTCGAGACGGAAGACGCCGAGATCCGAATTATTCTCCTGATTGCCTTCCGACGAGAAGGCGCCGACCGCGTAGCTGTCGAGGTTCGCCATATAGTCTTTGAGCGGACGTGTGCCGAGCCCGCCGCTGATCGGATTGTCGAAGCCGCTGAACACCGGGTGATCGCCGCTGATGTCCATATGGATCTGCGGGTTCTGGCCATAGCCGAGCGGGTTCGGATCGATGTAACGCCCCCCGTTCGCGCCGACCACGCCGTTGGTATACCGCGAAGCGGGGAATTGCGACGCGATGTTGGCGGGGAAGAACGGCCCGCGCGTCGGATCGGCGCCGTCGCGGAACAGCGTGAAAGTATTGGTCTGGCGCCAGTTGCTCAAATCGCCCTGCACCTGACCATTGACGCTGCGGAAATTGGCGTCGGCCCGCATCGCCCGTGCCGTGAACTTGAAGTTGCTGCCGGTGTCGTAATCGAGCTGCAGATTGTAGTTGGTCGCCTTCGACTTGACGGTGCGGTTCACCGAGAAGCTGTTGAGCCACCAGACATCGAGATTATATTCGTCGACGTCGAGCCACGGCTGGCCGTTGCCGCCCACCTGACCCGAATCCGACGACGCCGTCGGATTGGTCCAGCCGAGGCCGCTCCAGCGGTTCGAGATGTTGATCCCCGCCGCGCGATTATGCTCGGTGAACTCGGTGTGGAACGCCTCGCCGGTCAGTGTGAAGCCTTCGCCGAACTTGAGCTGCACCGCGCCGCTGATGCCGAGGCGATCGCGCTCGACCACACGGTTGAACATCTCATAGCCGTGCGGCGCAATCCAGTTCGCGCCCGAGCCGCCCCAGTCGTTGTTGCCGAAGGGACCGCCGGCGATGCCCGCATAATTGTTGCCGAGGTTCGAATTGCTCTTCACCGCGCTCAGCAGCACGCCGATATTGTCGCTGCGCCAGTTCACGAGCCCGCTGACGAGATAGTCATTCTTTTTGGTATAGTCGCCGCGCGAATATTCGGCCTGACCCGAGACGGTGAGGCCTTCCTTGAGATCGAAGGGGCGGCGCGTACGCAGGTCGATCGTGCCCGAGATGCCCGACAGTGCATTGCGGGTGTCGGTCGACTTGAAGACGACGACCTGGTTCATCAGCTGGGCGGGCACGTCGTTGAGGTTGGGACGTGCTTCGCCGAGATTGCCCGGGCTCAGATATTGCTCGCCGTTGAACAGGGTGACGACCTGCGGCAGGCCGCGGATATTGACGTTGGTGCCCTCGCCCGCATTGCGCTGGATCTGGATGCCGGGAATACGCTGCAGCGCATCGACGATGGTCACGTCGGGCAGCTTGCCGATATCCTCGGCCGAGATCGCATCGACGATCGCGGTCTCCTGGCGCTTGATGTCGATCGCGGCTTCCTGCGAAGCGCGGATGCCGGTGACGAGGATCTCCTCGCCCTCGGCCGCGACCTGATTGTCCGGCGCTGCGGGCGCGGCGGCGCCCTCCTGCGCCCATGCCGGCGCCACCATTGCGGTGCTTGCCAGCAGGCCGACGATTACCCCTGATAGTCCCTTCTTCATTCTCTTTCCTCCCGATTATGCCTGGCGGGCGTTCTTCCGCGTCCCGTCGCTCCAGGGTTTTTTCAGGGCGCCGCCCGGCGCTCCTGTGTTTCTGTGGTCCGCGCGAGCACCGGTTGACCGGCGTCCCGCGGGATCGACATGCGATAGGTTCGCGGCGCGGCCCGATCGCCGGGCGGCACGCCGATCATGCTCTTCGGATTGGGGGTGGCAGCCGCGTGGGGCGACGCGGGCACGGCCGCGATCATGGCGATCATCGCCCACGATCGCATCGTGCTTGCCATATTCGACTGCATCCTCGCCCCTCGCTCCCTCACGCCTTGCCCGTTCGGGCAGGCACAGTTCTTCCGGGGGCGGCGTAGGCTGACAACGCTGTCCAAGCCTTGACCGAAGCAGGTCGCGCAGCAGCCTTCGCAGCATGCGCGATCGCCTTCCAACACCCCTCTTCCAGAGTCTTGCGCCCCGGATGCGGCGTTTAGAGCATAGATTGTGAGCGTTCTCAAGAACGTTCTCACAGCTTTGCCCGGATCCACTCGGCAAGAGGCTGGTTTTACCTCGGCCCGCCTGTATTCTCACATGGCGGGACTGCTCGAGCGGATTTGTCGCGTAACTGAGGGGGCTTGCGGTGAACGACACCGAGATCGACAGTCTGCGGCACGAAACGCTCGCCGAGCTCGCCGAACGTATCCGCGACCTCGAAGACCCCGATGCGGTCGCCTATGCCGCGGCGGCGATGCTCGGGCAGCGGCTGGGGGTGAGCCGCGCCGGCTATGGCACGATCGACAAACAGGCCGAGACGATCCGGATTGAGCGGGACTGGAACGCGCCGGGCGTCGGGAGTCTCGCCGGGCTGCTCCATTTTCGCGACTATGGCAGCTATATCGACGATCTGAAGGCCGGACGCACGGTCGTCGTCGCCAATGCCGCGGAAGACCCGCGCACCGCAGCGACCGCAGCGAGCCTCGCGGCGATCAGCGCATTATCGTTCGTCAACATGCCGGTGACCGAGCGAGGCGGCTTCGTGGCCTTGCTGTTCCTCAACCATGCGGACCCGCGCGAATGGAGCGAGGGCGAGCTCGCGCTGATTCGCGAAGTCGCCGATCGCACCCGCAATGCCGTCGCACGGCGCGAAGCCGAGCAGGCGCTGCGCAAGAACGAGGCGCGGCTGCGCTTCCTCGACGCGCTCGGCGTAGCGACAGCGCGGGCAAACGACGCCGATTCGGTGATGGCGGTGACCACCCGGATGCTCGGCCAGCATCTCGGCGGGTCGGACTGCGCCTATGCCGACATGGAAGCCGATGAGGACATGTTCAACATCCGCGGCGACTGGCACGCCGCGCACGCCCCGAGCATCGTCGGGCGCTACAGCCTCGCCAGCTTCGGCACCCTCGCGGTCGCCAGCCTCAAGGCGGGGCATCCGCTGGTGATCGACGATGCCCATCAGCTCGGCGAGGACGGCGCCAGGGCGTTCCTCGACATCGGCGTCCAGGCGACGATCTGCATGCCATTCCTCAAGGAGGGCCGGCTCACCGCACTGATGGCGATCCACGATTCCGCGCCGCGCCGCTGGACTGCCGACGAATTGGGGCTGCTGCGCGAAGTCACCGAGCGGAGCTGGGCGCATATCGAGCGGGTGCGATCCGAAGCGGCACTGCGCGAAAGCGAGGCGCGGCTGCGGCTCGCGGTGGAGGGCGCGCGGATCGGGACATGGGACTGGGACCTCGAGACGATGCGCGGCAACTGGTCCGGCCGAACCTGCGAGATCCTCGGCGTTGCGAAGGGCGAGGAAGTCACCGTGGGCGACCGGATCCGGACGATCCACCCCGACGACCGCGAATGGGTGCTCGCCGACATCAGACGCTCGATCGAACATGCCGAGGAATTCTCGACCGAATACCGCATCGTCCGCCCCGATGGTGGCACCCGCTGGATCGCCTCGCGGGGAGTCGTCCAGCGCGACGCGCGGGGGAAAGCCTGTCGCACCACCGGCATCGTCCGCGACGTTACCGAGCGGCGCGAGGCGCAGGAGGCACTCAAGGCGCTCAACGAGACGCTCGAGCAACAGGTCGCCGAGCGCACCGCCGAGCGCGACCGCATGTGGCGGCTCAGCGGCGACCTCATGCTCGTGGTAGGCCGCCGGCGCGAGATCCGTGCGGTCAATCCCGCGCTCGGCACGCTGCTCGGCTATGCGCCCGAGGACGTGCTCGGCCGGCGCTTCGATCGCTTCTTGCATCCCGACGAATCGAAGGGGATGGCCGACGCGGTCCGCGCCGCGGCGACGGGGCCGCTGCGCGACTTCGTCGCCCGTTTGCGCACGAAGGACGGATCGTGGCGGCGCTTCGCCTGGACGGCGGCGCCCGGCGAGGGCGAAGCCTATGTCATCGGCCGCGACGTGACCGAGGAGATCGAGCGGCGCGAAGAGCTCGAACGTGCGCAGGAAGCCTTGCGCCAATCCCAGAAGATGGAGTCGCTGGGGCAGCTGACCGGCGGTGTCGCGCACGACTTCAACAATTTGCTCACTCCGATCATCGGCAGCCTCGACTTGCTGCGCCGCCGCCACGACGCCGGCGAGCGCGAGCAGCGGCTGATCGGTGCCGCGCTCGAATCGGCCGAGCGTGCCCGCACGCTGGTGCAGCGGCTGCTCGCCTTTGCCCGCCGCCAGCCGCTTCAGCCCGGCCCCGTCGACCTCGCTGCGCTGATCCACGGCATGTCCGATCTGATCGCGAGCACCTCCGGCCCGCAGATCAAGCTGAGTGTCGACATGGCCGGGGACCTGCCGCCTGCCCTTGCGGACGCCAACCAGCTGGAAATGGCGATCCTCAACCTAAGCGTGAATGCCCGCGACGCGATGCCCGAGGGTGGACGGCTGACGCTGGCGGCATCTTCGGTGGAGCTGGAGGCAGGGCATCGTTCCGAACTGGCGCCGGGCCGCTATGTCCGGCTGACCGTTGCCGACAGTGGCGAGGGTATGAACGAGGAAACCATGGCACGCGCCATCGAGCCATTCTTCTCGACCAAGGGGATCGGCAAGGGCACCGGGCTGGGCCTGTCGATGGTGCACGGCCTGATATCGCAATTGGGCGGGGCGATGCTGCTTTCGAGCCGACCCGGCCTCGGCACGCTGGTGGAACTGCTTCTCCCCGTCGCCGGCAGCCCAGCGGCGGCGCAAAGCAAACCGGTCGCCGATACCCTGAGCGGGGCTGCGGGCACGGTGTTGCTGGTGGATGACGAGGCGGCGGTACGCACGGCAACCGGCGAGTTGCTGCGCGACCTCGGCTATCAGGTGGTCGAAAAAGCGAGCGGGCGCGAGGCACTGGACTATCTCGCCGAGCACACCGTTGATTTGCTCGTCACCGACCATCTGATGCCCGGCATGCAGGGCACCGACCTGGCACGCACGGTTCGCGAGCTTTATCCGCACGTAAAGGCGCTGATCGTCTCGGGCTATGCCGATCTGGAGAGCATAACGCCGGATCTGCCGCGGCTCGCCAAGCCGTTCCGGCAGGACGAGCTGGCCGCGAGCTTGGCCGGCTTGGGATAGGCCCTGCCTCCTTTCTCCCGTCGGCAACCCAGACTAGCTCGCCGCTTCGAATGCGATCCGCTGGCGCTCGGGATCGGTGGCGGTCAGTCGCACCGTGATCGCGTCGCCGGGCTCGGCGCCGGCCACCGGCAAGCGCGCGACCACGGGCAGATCGCGCAGCTGTATGCGTGCGCCGCGTTCGTCGGCATCGGTGACCACCGCGGCGAAGGTCTCGCCTTCGCGGCCCTGCAGCATCACTGCCTCGGCAAGGTCGATCACTGCGCGATCGATCTGGCCGCCGATCGCATCGGCGCGTGCCATTACTTCGGGCAGCCTGGCGAAGGCGTCACTCACAATTTCGGGAACGGGCTGCCCGTTGGCCACCGCCAGCGTGGCGCGGATGACATAGCGGTCGGCGAGGCGGCGGAGCGGCGCGGTGGCATGGGCATAGGTCGCCGCCACTGCGGCATGCCAGGGGAGAATGCCGGGCTGAAAGGGCTGGTACGACGCGCCCTGCCCCGCCCGGCGCACCGCGAGCATGAACGCCGCCTGTTTGGGATCGCTGCCGAGGAGCGTCGCCTCGAACTGCGCGAGCGATTGCGCGGGTGGCCAGTGGAGCCCGAAAGCTGCGGCGGTCTGGCGCAGGCGGCCGATCGAATGGGCATCGGGCTCGGCCATCACGCGGAACAGCCCGGCGTGATGCGCACACAGCGTGTCGGCGATCGCCATGTTGGCAGCGAGCGACAGCGCGGCATTGCGCGCTTCCGACAACAGGCGCGGGCGGAACACCAGCTCGAAGCCGCCACCGGCGCGCGCGGCGATTTCCTGCTCGGGTGGATCGACCCGAGCGGCACCACGCCGCACCTCCGCCTGCTGAAGCCGGCTGGTGAGTTCGGCGAAACCGGCCGGCAGGTCGGTATCGCGGACGCTGTCATAAGCGAGTTTGGCGGCGCTGCGTATCACCGCGCGTTCGGCGCCTTCGAGATGAACCGCCCCATCGGGCGCGACCCGCACGGTGAAGATCACCGCCGGACGCGGCCCATCGGGGAGCAGGCTGGCGGCACCCTCGCTGAGCACCGGCGGATAGAGCCCCGCCTTGCCGTCCGGCAGGTAGAGGGTGGTGCCGCGGTGCCAGGCTTCGCGGTCGAGCGGATCGCCGTCGGCGACGAACCAGGCGACATCGGCGATCGCATAATGGAGCAGCAAGTCGGCACCGCCAGGCTCGATCGCGAAGGCCTGGTCGAGATCGGTCGCGCTTGCCGGATCGAGCGTGACGAAATGCCGGTCGGTGCGGTCGACATGCGCGCTGGGGGCGCGGCGGGCGGCGGCTTCGGCGGCGGCGAGCACCGCGGGCGGGAAGCCTTCGGGCACCTGGAAGCGGGTGCGGATCGCGGCAAGGCCGCGCGACAGGCTATGGGCGGGATCGGCGAGGGTTTTCATCGCCATGCGGTACAGGCAAGGCGGACGAGGGGGAACAGGCGAGCGCGGCTCCTGCTTTGGCAGGAGCACTGGCATTTTCCCGCCGGGATGGCCGGCCAGTTCGCCAGCGATGAATGCCGGAAAGAGCAAAGGAGACCGCAGTGACCATCCTCCCCATGAAGGCCCGGCTGATCCTGTTCGCCTTCGGGGACTTCGCGTTCAATCTCTACTGGCAGAGCATCATGCTCTTCCTGCTTTTCTATTATACCGACGCGCTGGGGCTGGCGATGACCACCGCGGCGGCGATCTACACCGCGGCGTCGATCTGGGACGGAATCGCCAATTTCGTCGCGGGCGCAGTGACCGACCGCCACCGGCCGAAGCACGGCTATGGCCGGGTATTGATATTGGGCAGCGTGCCACTCGGGCTGGCATGCATCCTCACTTATGCGCCGCTGGGAACCGGGCCGGCCGGGCTGGCCCTGATCGTGATCGGGCATCTGCTGTTCCGCACCGCCTATGCCGCGATCAACGTGCCCTATCTG
>JASLBO010000590.1 GCA_030146605.1 Sphingomonas sp.
GCCGCAACATCAAGACGAAGGCGATTTACCCTGGAAGCGCCGGCGAGTGTCGCCGCTGCCAAGGCGGTCGGACCTCGGGCTCGAGGTAGCTGCCGCAAACCCAGCCGACCAGTTCGATGACTGGAACGACCAACTACGCGCGGTGCGGCTATGAAGGCTGCATTTGACGATCAATTCGGCGCCGCCGCGCCAGTCGCTGTCCAGCCGCTTGCGCTCATGGCCGACAAGGGAAGGCAGGCTGAATATCCGATCGAGGCACTCCGATCGGCGCGCAAAGGGGCGGGTCAGCGGCAAGGCCATCCCCAACGGCACCGAAGTTTCTGTGTCGGACGGTAGCTGGACAGGCATGTCCGGCGTGGTGGAGGACGGTGACGGCAAGTTCGCGCTGGTCGCGTTCGGTGGCCGCGTTAGGGTGAAAATTGCCACTTTCTATTGGAGCGAGCTTGGGTAGAACAATCGCAGCCCGCCGGTCGCGAAAGACTGGCGGGTCACGCCGCTAAAGCGGCTTAAGGCGAGCTAATTGGTCGGGGCTTTCGAGCCTGCCATCGCCACCAAACGCAGGAGCATGGGCTCCGGGCGATTGTGTGACGCAATGCCAATAATGACGCAGTTTGGAGCAGAGGTAGCTCGGCGGCGGGTTCAAGTCCGGCTCCCAGCTCCACGTCCTAATAGCCAGTTTTGGCGCAGAAGGCCGCAAGCTTGCGGATGTCTGGATCTGTAATACCGCCATGCTTTCGACGATAATGGGCCAAGTCACGACCGCAGAGCCGCACCATAGCCGGATCTCGGGGTGCAGGGTTCGCCCCGCGCCGGACGGCAGTCCGATCGGAATGCCTGCGCCGGGCCTCAATCCGATTGGAATGCGCGCGCATGGTCGAACTCAGGACTAATCCCTGCCCGGTGGCCACCGGATCGACCTGTGCGGCTGCCGGTGTTGACCACCCAAGACCTGCTAATCCCAATGCTGCGGTCACAAGCACATAGCGCAACATCTGACCCGTCTCCCGTCGGTTGGCGAATAACAACGCGCACGATGCCGTTTGTGTTCAAGAATAGCGGTGAACAGCGATTGCCACGGTTGCACCTGACTTGGAGGAATGATGGCAACCCAGCCCGCACGCCTCACCATTGCCCAGCAGCTTGAGCAGATCGCGACCGCCATCCACGATATGGCGTTCGACTACCTAGAGCCTGCTACTTCGATCCGCGATGCCGAGGGCCGCATTGCCCGCGTCGAGGATCTTGCTGATCGCCTCTCCGATCAGCTGTACGAGGTAGACATGCCTAAGGACGCATTAGTAACGAATTGAAGCAGTGCCCGAAATAAGAGGCGCATGATCTTGTTCAGACGCCCTTCAGGGCGCCCTCCGTATAGACGACTTCATGACCGAGATCGAACAGCTTAGGACGCGCGCTAGCCATTATCGTTCAGCCGCAAGAGCGTGCGACGGGATAGATCATCGCGATCTGCTCAAGATCGCCCAAGACTTCGATTATTTGGTCGGGCGGGCGATAGAGGCCAAGCGCAAGCCGGCGTAGCTCCCTATCGGTTCGAAGCACGCGCTGTGAAGACGGGCTATGCCCACGCGCCCGCCCAATCTGAAGCCCCGACCTGGGAGGCCGAGCAACTGGGATAGCCGCAAGAGCCGGCAGGCGCGCGGCTATGTCCGCGAGCATGAAGTGATGCGCTGCGTCGCGCTTGCCGGAGCCGCTCTCCACTGCGTCTCAGGCCAAAACGTTCGCATTACCACCCGCAGTGCCGGTCCCTGACGCAACCAGGACCCACGGACCGATTCTAACGTAAGCTAGTTTGGTGGAAGTGGCGGACTGCGGGAACATAGAACCAAGGCTTGGTAGCGCAGCTTTGAGTCTGCGCTTTGCCGATTTTGTTGCGAAAGGGAGGCGGGAAGTGGCAGAGAGCCGGCGCCTGCGGGAACGAGCTTCCTATGCGGCTCGTTTGATAGCGATGGATGATCCTAACGAACCTTACGATGAGGCGAGCAGCGTCGCCGCCGAAGAAGGCGAGGTGATGGTAAACGGCCCAGATGGCGTGGCAGTGTCGCTAACGCCAGACGCCGCCGTGGAGACGTCCCACCGCCTCCTCGAAGCTGGAGTGACCGCGCAGGGGCAGAAGCGCGAGCAGAAAAGTAAGCCATAGCAGGGACTGTCGCGCAGACTCATAAACAGCGCGGGCCGAACAACGAATATTCGCTGCTTAGCTGCCGTCCCGCATGCAGAAACGAAGGGTCACTTCAGGCGATCGAGAATGGCAGTCCGCCTGTCAAAAAGCCTCAGCATTGCAGCCTCTGCGCTATTGAACACTCCATCGAGAGGGTTGTTAATAATGCCTGCCTCTTTGTTGCTTGCAACCATAGCCTCAAGACGCGTCATCATAATTTCTCGATTGAGTATCAATTGATCGACTTCAGCAAGGCGTTCTTCGCTTCCGGAAAGGCATGGCGCCAATTTGCACCTTTGGTCCGATAGCGCAATGATCCATAGCAATAGGCTCTTTTGCCCCGGACGATAATTCCCGCTCAATTGAAATTGCCGGCGGGCGAACCCAT
>JASLBO010000387.1 GCA_030146605.1 Sphingomonas sp.
GGCATTGATGTCGTCGCGCACCAGTTGCTCGCGCTGCTCCTCAGTCTCGGCGGTTCTGCGCGTTGCATCGATCAGACGGCCACGCGCCTGCCGTTCGCGGTCGCTGTAGGCGGTGGCGTCATCCAGCGCCTTGACGCGCTCGCGCTCAGCACGCTCCGCAATGGTCTCTTCCCGCTTTGCGATTGCCGCCTGGCTGCGACGGCTCTTCGTGAATGCGACGTGGAAGTGGTCGTTGTGGTCCTTGTCGCCGGGGCCGAGCAACTGCTTGACGTTGATGCCTTTGCTTTCGAGATAGGACTCGATTTCGGCCTTGCTGACCGCCTTCACCCCGCCCCGGGGGACATAGTCCACCGCCTGCGCGCGGTAGTGATCCGAGCCGGCCACATGCTTGCCGCCCGTTGTGCTGGTGATCGTTCCGCCGAATTGGGCGCGCAGGAGGTCGGACACCAACGCCGGGGTGACCTCCGCCGTCGAAACCTTCTTCGCAGCCTCAGCGGCCTTTACGGCTAGATCGCGCTGGCGCGTGATCTGTTCGACCTCGCGACGATATTCGTCTCGGCCAATGCCGGTGATCTGCTTTTTCCCCAGCGAGCCGTCCGGCCGGTAGTTGTCGCGCACCGCCGTATTGCCAGCGCCGAGCGCGAGCCGAATGTTGAGATTGCCGAGCGCGGCCTCGTAGCGCTGAACCGCGGCAGTCCGCTTGTCGAGCGACGCAGCAACGTCGTTCTGGATGAGGGGCACCTCGGCCTCTCGGATCGCGCGTGAGCCTCGCGCGATCTGGGCATCGAGGCTCACCATCTCCGCTTGAAGAGCTGCCAGTTTATCGCGGGCAAACTGCCATTGCTGGATCAGGGCTGCGCGGGCGCCGGGGTCCATGAAACCCTTGAGGTCTCGCTCGAAGCTGGCAACAACCCCCTGCTGCTTCGTGATCGCTGCGGCCTGCTCCACCCGCTTCGCTTCACTTCCTGCCAGCGTGGTCTGGGCGCTGCGAAGGGCGTTCAGTTGCAGCTGGCGCTGGGTGATAACCGAACGGTCCATTTCGTCGTTCAGCTTGCGCTGGGCGACAATCTGCCCCTCGATCGTGCGGGTGAAAATGTCGTGCGCCCTGGCGGTCAGTTCGGTCTGCCGAGCATCCTCACGGAGCTTCTCGACGGCTTTGCCCAGCGCGTCGTTGCCCTCCATCAGCTTGCCGACGTAAGGCGCCAACGCGGTCAGGGCGACGATGACCGCCGTACCCATGCCAGACGCGAGGAAGGCGGCGGCCTTATTGGTCTCCCCGCCCATCATCTGGAGCGCGAACGCAGCCTGACCGATCTGCGTGCTGAACGCGGTCATGACGCTTCCGCCGTTCGACGTCATGATGAAGAAATCTTGCACCTGCTGGCCGAGCATCATCGTTGCTTGGCGCTGTTGCCCGCTCGCGGTGGCGCCGGCACGCTGTCGCAAGGTGACGAGGTCCTGTGCCCCGGCGAGCTGCCGCATTTCGATCTCGAGCCGCTCTACCGCGCCGGCTTCGCGCGTCAGCTCGGTTGCGTACCGCTCGGCCTCAATCCGAGCGGCCTGCGCGGCGGCAAGGTACATCCGGGTTTCTTGGGTAAGCTCTCCCTCGCCGGCAGCGGCGCGGATTGCGGCCTGTTCGATCAGGCCGAGCGCCATGGCGCGCTGTCGCGCCGCCTCGGCCGCTGCCTGCGCATCGGCGGAACCGAGATTGAGCCCGCCGCCAGCCGTCAGCGGGGTTGAGACTGCCTTGGCAGCAAGCCGCTCGATCGCGCTGAAGCTGGATTCGAACGAACGCTGCGCCTTGGTGGCGGCATCCTCGGCCATGCGCGCGAAGTTGGGCAAAGCGCGGCCCATTTGCGCGATCGACTTGTCGACGCCGTCCGCCATCTTCGCGGCGCGCCGCTCCAGCCGCTCCATCGGCTGTTCGCCGGACAGGAGGTTACGGCGGAGAAGTTCAACGGACGCGTCAATTTGCAGCAGCAATTGCTGCTGGGCTTCGTCGGCCATGCGCGCGCCTCCTCGTCCGAGCAGTGCCCGGCGCTGAATTTCAATTTCGGATTGTCAGGCGGGCAGCGCCCGCATCAGCCCTTGAACGGCAGCCAGTCGGCCTTGCCGGTCTTTTCGTCATAGAAGCACAGGCCCCGCTGACGGATCGGAGCATTGTACTCGTTGACGGCGTCGTACACGATCTCGTTGGCCCCAGTGCTCACGCGCTTATAGCTCGCTGGCGTCTTAAGGGTCGCCTTGATCGCGTCATCGCACGCCTTTTCGCGAGGCGGAGTGCACGCCGCTAAAGCGAGGACTGAACAGAGGGCGAGCACTTGACGCATCCCGCGAACTTATCAGTCATGCTCCTTAACGCAATTCATGCGCTCCCAGCTCTCGATGCACGCCCAGAACTCATGCGGCGTAGACGACCAGAACTCTCGCGGCCGCCATTGGAGCGCGGCGGACGCGAGGCCCATTAATCTCCCGCGGGGACTGCGCTTGTCGTCGGGCTCGTCGCCGTCCCCTTCAGTTCCCCCGAGGAGGTGTAACCGCCCGTCGCGGCGAGCGCGAGCATGCGGGCAACCTCCTGCTGGGCGCCGAAAAGGCCGTCGTCGCTGTCAAGGATCAACACGGCAACCCGCTTGGCATCGGAGCGCGCGGCTCCCTTGTCATCGACTTCGCGGCCCCATGCTCGGATACAGGCCGTCGCGACCTGTGCCGTTTGCCCCAAGGTCAGCCGTCCGTCGACCGCGTCGCGCGACAGCTCGATCAGGACCTTGCCGGTAATGCGCTCGATTTCCTCGATCGCTTCGTAGGTCGGGCGCAGGACCATTTCGGTGCCGGCGAGGAGGAGCGCGATCTCGCCGCGCTCCGCCGATGCCGGGCGAGCATCGCCCACGTCTTCAGTTACGTGGGTCATTCGCTCGCCGCCTTGGTCTGGGCGGGCGCATAGAGCCCGCGGATGGTATCGACGTGCAGATCGCCGTCGACGATCGCTCGGGCGATCTCCGCCTGACCCGGGCCGTCATCGCCGAGGAACGGCACCAGCGCCGCCGCGGCGAGG
>JASLBO010000444.1 GCA_030146605.1 Sphingomonas sp.
CGCGCGAAATCGATGCCCCGATTGCGCGCCGCCGCCGCTCCGGCAGTGGGCTGGACGATGACCTGGAGGCGCTCGTCGCCGATCGCCGCGACTGCGCTGGCAGTGCCGTCGGTCGAGCCGTCGTCGACGACGATAACCTCGATGTCGCGAACATTCTTGTCGAGCGCGGAGCGAACCGCCTCGATCACTGATTCGCGCCGGTTGAAGGTGGGGATCACGACCGTGAACAGCGGCCCTTCCGCGGGTGGCTCAAGGTCGAGACGACTATCCGGCGCCATTCACTTGCCCGCCTTGCCAGCCAGCGCTTCGGGCTTGCCGAAACGCTGGACGAACTGGTTGACCAGCGAGCGGTAGAAGGTCTTGGGAAGATACGAGCGGAGCAGCTGGCGCGCGAGGATCCGCGGCGGCACGCGGCCGTACAGCAGCCCGCGGACCAGCTCGGGGACGGTCGCCAGCGGCCGGACCGGCGCCATGTGGTAAGCGAGCACGGTCGCGCGATAACCATGGCGCGCCCGGTCGGTCAGCAGATGGCCGCAGCGATCGAGCCAGTCGAGCGAGGTCTCGTAGCCGCGGACATAGGAGGTCCGCCCGACCTCGCTGGCATCGAGCCAGATGGTGAGGGCCTGCTCGATCATCCGGAAGCGCGCTCCGGCGACCTGGAGCCGGACGGCGAAATCGAGGTCCTGCCCTTTCTTGAGCGCGGGATCGAAGCGGACGCGCTGGGCCAGCGCGGTGGGCACGACGAGGGTCGAGGTCTGCATGAACTGATTGGCGCAGAACAGATATTCGCCGACATCTTCATCCTCGCGAATGCCGCGCTCGGGGCGGACCCAATAGCGGTCGACGCCGCGATCGACCTTCATCTGCGAATAGAGGACGGTGTCGTCCTGATCGCACAAAGCCGCCGCCATGATCGAGAGCTTGCCGGGGAGGAACTGATCGTCCGAATCGAGGAAGGCGATGTAGCGACCGCGGGCTTCCTCGATGCCGCGATTGCGCGCCGCGCCGCCGCCGGCATTGTCCTGGCGGATGAAGCGGATGCGCGGATCGCCGATCGCGAGCACCACCGGCTCGGGATCGTCCTTCGATCCATCGTCGACGACGATGATCTCGAAATCGCCGAACTCCTGGTCGAGCACCGAGCGGATCGTCGTGGTGACGATCTCCGCGCGGTTGTAGAGCGGGATCACCACCGAGAAAGTGGGCTGGCCGGTGTCGTTCTTCATGCGCCGTGCACCTTGCGATATTCCTCGTAGTGATTGCCGGTCAGCGCGGCGATCTTGCCCGCCGCGCGATAGAGCTTGCCCAGCCGGACGATCCGCTTGCCGCGATCGAGCGTCAGCGCGCCGAGCGAACCCAGTACGAAACCGCCCAGGATCCGGTGGGCCTCGGCAGTCGCGACCTTGAGCGGGGTGCTGTGCGCCATCGCGGTGATCGTGTCGGTCATCCCGATCCGGTAGCCGCGCATCAGCAGCCATTTGGAAGTGACGCGGCTCGCCGGGATTAGCTCGGTGACGCGGGCGTCCTCGGCCCAGGCGAAGCGCCGCCCGGCGCGCGCCATGCGGGTGAACAGCTGCTTGTCCGAGCCGCCGGTGAGCGCCATCGCCTCGTCGAACGGCTTGTCGCCGAGCGCACGCAATGCATCGGCATCGATCAGGACATTGGCGGTGCTGTCGATCAGCTCGACCACGCCCGAGGCGCCGCGCGACTTGGGCTGGAGCAAGGGGTGGCGCGCGGCCCAGGGGGCGATCTCGCCCTCCATCTCGCGCAGCACCGCGCCGCCGACGACATCCGCGCGCGTCGCGGCCTGACAGGCGAGCATGGCGTGTAGCCAGTGGGGATCGGCGCTTTCATCGTCGTCGAGCATGGCGACGAAGCGGATGCCCGGGAGCCGCAGCGCCGCTTCGACCAGCGCGTTGCGGACCTGCGGGATGCCGGGTTCGGGCACGATGAGCAGTTCGAGCGGCCAGCGATAGCCTTCGGCGCGCAGCGCCTCCGCCGCGGCCACGCCTTCGCGCTTCACGCCGTCATTGTCGGCGACGATGATCGTCACTTCGCGCTCGGTGACCAGTTCGGCGAGCGAGCGCAGCGTGCGGGTGATGCCCTGCGGGCGCTGCCGCGTGGCGATGCAGATGGCGATTTCGGTCATGCGGCACCTCCGGGGGCCAATGCGGGGGTGCGGCGCCGCCAGCGCGGCCGATCGACCGACTTGAACGAGGCGTGCGCGATGGCGAGCGACGACAGGAAGATCACCCAGACCTGGCGGTCCTTGTCGAAGAACGAAGTCTCGAGCAGATTCTGGTAGAGCACGAAGCTCCAGATCGCGAAGGCGCTGGCCATCAGCGTGGCGTTCGCCTTGGTCGTGCCGGTGAGGAACCAATATGCCGGCAGCACCACGAACGAGAGCAGCAACAGCACCAGCCCGACCGGACCGGTGGTGACGAGGATCTCGAGATAGCCGTTGTGCGAATGCGCGGTGAGCAGCTGGAATTGCTGGTTGAGATAATCGTGCGCGGGCGAGAGTTCGCCGACCTGCCAGAAGCCGCCGAAGCCCGAGCCTAGATACGGATGATCGGCGAGATAATCGATCGCGACCTTCCAGATCGAGACACGCCCGGTGAACGCGGTCGGATCGGCGAGCAGCCGCTCGACCGCCGGCTCGAAAGCGATGTAGAGCGCGAGGAACAGCAGCATCCCCAGCCCGACCAGCAGCAGCAGCACCGCGCGCTTGGGCACGGACTGGCTGAGCACCCGATAGAGCGAGCTCACCGCGAGGATGCCAAAACAGAGCGCGAGCGAGGTCTTGCTCTTGGTGCCGACGACGAAGACGAACGCCATCACCGAGAACAAGGCATATTGCCACTTTCGGGTGGTGAAGAAGGCATGCGCGGTCACCACGAAGGTGAGCGCCATCACGGCGCCGGCGATGTTCTTGTGGAAGAAGAAGCCGCGCCATGCCCCGATCAGCGCCTTGTCGCTCTCGGTCGGCGGGTGGAACGCGTTGGCGGTGAGCGGCAGCGAGACCCAGCAGATCAGCAGCGAGGTGACCAAGGCCGCGACGAGGGTACGATAGATCCGCTCGGGGCCGATCAAGGCCAGCGAGAGGAAGGTGATGTAGATGACGATCACCTGCTGCATCGCGCGCTTGAACGAGACGAACGGATCGACGCCCCACGCGCAGCTCAGCAGGAACCAGCCGAGCATCAGCAGCAGCGGCCAGAAAGTGAAGCGATATTGCGGTTTGTAGCGGCGGGCGAGCTCGAGCAAGGTCAGCAGCAGCGCGAAGCCGATGAAGAAGGCCTGCTTGAAGACGTCCGAACCGTCGTTGTTGGACGCCATCGCGACCAACTGCTCCTGGTTGCGCGACGAGAAGGGCTGCTGCCCGATGAAGATCATCATCAGGAAGACGTAGTAAACGAACTGCGCGACCGGGATCAGCGCCTCGGCACGATCGGGCGCGGACTGGCTGCGCTCGGGCGCCGCGCGCGTGGCCCGGAACGGCACGCGGCCGCGACGCCAGGGGAGCGCGAGGCTCATTCCGCAGCCTCGCGCCGCGCGCGGCGGTCGAGCCGCCAGATGCCGAGCATCATCACCAGCTGGGCGAGCACCACGCCGGCGATCGTGTAGACCGAAGGCGCGAACAAGGTGATCGCGACGACGGCACCCACGCCGACGAAGCAGCTCCGTACGCTGGTCGCCGCAAGCGGCTTGAACGCGCCGCGCGCCTGGGTGAGCACGCTCATCGGCGCCTGGAGGCACTGGACCAGCGAGAGCGCGGCGCAGAGCGCGACGGCGATCATCACCGTCTGCACCGGCAGGGTCGGCTTGATGAGGATGTGCGGGAAGAACCACAGGATCCCCGCGGCGACCATGGCGGTACCGACCCAGATCACCACCAGAGCGGCCATGAAGGCGCGCGCCGATCCGCGGGCGGACTTGTCGTCCCCCTTCCCCACTGCGCGCGCCATGCGCGGGCGCTCGAGCTGGGTCAGCGCGGTGATGCAGACATTGACCGGGCGGAAGAACAGCATGCCGACCGCGATCGGCGCGAACGCAGCGGGGCCGGCGAACAGCGTGACGATATAGCTGTGCGCGTTCGAGGTCGCTTCGGTGGTGATCACGCCGATCAGCGTCCATGCCGATTGCCGCTTCCACACCGGGCGATAGCTGGCGAAGGCGCGTCCGAGCCCGACCGGACGATGGCGCGCGAGGAAGCCGATGCCGAACGGGATCAGCGCGATCAGCCCGGCGGCGGCGAGCACCGCACCGAACAGCTCGATCCGCGGGCCGAACGCGAGCGTTACGCCCACGCCGGCAACGACGAGCACGGCGTAGACCACGTCCGAGATTGCCGCGCCGCCTGGAGTGTGGTGCGCATAGGCATGCGCGCGGCCGAACCAGCGGAGCAGCGAGAACAGGCCCGCCGCCCCGAACGCGGCAGCAGCCCATGGTCCGGCCATCGCCCAGCCGACCGCGGCGCAGAGCAGCCCCTGCGACAAAGCGAGCAACAGGTTTACCGGGAAGAAAAAGTCGAACCCGGCTTCGGCGCCGTCCTCGCTCTGGTTGACCGCGATCGCATAGGGCGTCGAGACCAAGGCGTTGGACAGGCCGTAGCCGAACTGGATGATCACCAGCAGGAAAGCGAGCGTACCGATCTCGCTCGCCTCGAGCCGGCGCACCGAGACGAGCTGGACCAGCAGATGACTGACCGACACCGCGGCCGAGGACATGCTCGCCAGCCCGAACCGCGCCAGAGTGGCGCGGAGCGGCTTTCGTTCAGGAGCCATGGCAGGCGCCTCAGCCATTCCTGCGCTTCCAGATCAGGTAGAGCGCGTGCGGATTGGTGGTGAGATAGCGCCACGCGAGATGGCGCGGATTGGTCGCCATGCGATGGAGCCATTCGAGGCCGGCATTCTGCATCCACATCGGCGCGCGCGGATAATCGCCGGTGATATAGTTGAACAGCCCGCCGCAAGTGACGATCCAGCCCGCATTGATCCGATCGCGGTTGCGCACGCAAAAGGCCTGTTCGCGCGGCTTGCCGGTGCCGACCCAGAGGACGTCGGGTGCCGCCGCATTGATCGCGTCGATCACTGCGTTTTCCTCGTCGGCCTTCCAGAAGCCGTTGCGACGGCCGGCGAGTTCGAGCCCCGGGGTCGAGGTCGTGATGCTGTCGGCGCAGTCCTTGTTCACCTGTTCGGTGCCGCCGAGCAGATAATAGCGGACCTTCCCCGCCGCAGCGCCGGGCAGGCTGTCGATGAACATATCGGTGGTGCTCGAACGGTCGGCGATCGCCGGCCCGCCGACCCAGTGCGACGCCTTGACGATCACCTGGCCGTCGGCGTGGATCAGATCGGCCTGCGCCAGATCCCTGGCAAAGGCTTTGTCCGTCGCGTTGAGCGAGAGTCCGTGGCCGTTGCAGTCGAACACCAGCAGCGGACGCTGGCCGGTCGACTGCCGCAACGGCGCATCGCTGAGCATGCGATCGATCAGCGCCCGCAGCGACAGCGTCGACACCGGCACGCCGCCGATGCGGACGGTCTCCGAACGGCTATTCTCTCCGGCGCCGCTGCCATCCAGCGGCAGCCCGATCGTGGTGTTCGCGTGCATGCCTGTGCCCCTCAGCTGACTATTGTGCCGGCGATCGGGATATGATGCCGGTCGAGATCGTCGATCACCCGGCGGATCTCCGAGACGGGCGTCACCCCGCGCCGCGCGACGATCGCCACTGCATCGAACTTTTCGAGGATGTTGCCGAAGGCGGTGCCCCCGCGCGGCCGCTCGGCGAGATAGGCCAGCAGATTGGCCTCGGGCAGGTTCCAGCCCTGCGCCGCCTCGGCCAGCGAGCCCTTTTCGACCAAAGTCGCGGCGCCGCCCGCGGCCTGACCCGCCGGCATCAGCCACAGCCGATCGATCGCGGTCTGGAGCACCGGCAGGCGCAGCGCCACCCCGCCCAATTGCTCGGCGAGCCCGATCCGGTTGGGCAGCCGGAGTAACCGATCGAGCGAAGGCCGGTCGATGTCGCCGTCGACGAGGATCGTCGGCCCGTCCATCTGCGCGATTACCGTGGCGAGATTGACGGCGAGGATCGAAGCCTCGTCGCCGCCCTGCAGCGACAATATTGCCAGCCGCAGCCTGCCTTCGGCGCCACGCGCCTCGCGCGCCGTGGCGAGCAGCTTGGCGCGGACCTTGCGCACCTTGGCGACATAGGGATCGTCGGCATCGAACGCCGCGGTGACCAGCGGATCGATCCGGTCATCGCCGGCACCGAGCAGCGCCAGGCCGCTTTGCGCCGGAGCCTCAGGGCCGCCCGCCGGCTGGAAGGCGGCTTCGGCGAGCAGCGGGTTTGCACCCGCAGTGGAACGGAGCCTCATGCAGCCTCCTGACGTGGCATGAACAGGCCTTCGACGGCCCGTGATTTCGGGGAAAGATCGGCGATCACTTCGACTTCGGTCGCCGCGGCGAGGCCGTTGGCAGTGCGCACCCGCGGGCGCAGGATCTCACCGAGCACCACAATAGCGATACCGGCGAGCAGCCCGAGCACCGCCCCTGCGACGAACCACAAGGGCAGGTTTGGCCGCGCCGGGAACAGCGGCACCGATGCCTCGTCGAGCGAGCTCGCATTGGGCTGCGAGATCTGGCTCTTGAGCGCGGCTTCGTTGAAGCGCTGGCGGACGGTGTCATAGGTCTGGCGCGCCGCCTCGACATCGCGCTGCATCACCATCAACTGGTCCTGTACCCCCGACATGCGGATCATGCGATCCTCCTGCGCCGACATCTCGCCGCGAAGCTCAGCCTCGCGCCGCGTCGCCGCGCTGCTGTTGGCAGTCATCGACGATGCCTGGCCGGCGCGGGCTTCGCCCAGATGCCCGCGCAGCTCGGTCAATTGCGCCCTGGCGGCGATCATCTGCGGGTGATTGGGCCCCAGCGACTTGCTGAGATCCGCCACCTTCGCCGCCTGCGTCGCGATCGCTTCCTGGATGTTCTGGACGACGAGGGCAGTCGCCACCTCGGGCACCGCGGCCGATCCCGACTTGGAATGCGCGGCGGCGGCATCGGCCTGCGCCTGGGTCAGATAGGCCGAGAGGTTCTTGAGCTTCTCGGCCTCGAGATCCATGCGGTTCATGCCGATGATGTCATGCGCGCGCTGGAAGTCCGAAAGCCGCTTCTGCGCGACTTCGTAGCGGCGGCGGACATCGGCGGTCTGCGCCTCGAACCATTTCGCCGAGCCCTGCGCCGCCGTTGCGCGCAGGCTGACCTGCTCGCGCATGTAGATGGCCGCCGTGAGGTTCGCGACGCGCGCGGCGACCGCAGGATCCGCGTCGAGGAACTGGATCTGGAGGACGTTGCTCTGCCGCCCGGTCGAGACGTTGAGCCCGGCGCGGACCCGCGCGGCGGCCTGTTGCAGCCGCGCTTCGGCGGGAAGATCGGCCGGCGTCGCGTCGATGAAACCGGCGCGTTGGGCGACGAGGTTGATCACCTTGCCACTGCGGATCAGGTCGAGCTGGGTGGCGATGATCGAATCGGTCTCCACCCGGCCCTGCTGTTGCTGGTTGCTGTCGGTCGGGTCGGTTTGCGACAGATCGAGCAGCAGCGACGAGGTCGCCAGATATTGGCGGGGCTGCATCAGCGCGACGCCCGCGATCACCGCGAACAGCACGCCTGCGATCGCCGCGACGAGCAGCCAGCGCGCCTTGAGCGCCTCGATCAGATCGGCTGCCTTGATCGTCATAGCCCGACTCCCTGGAGAAGCTCGCGTGCGTCGAGCGTGTCGCCGGCCGGCGGCGTGGCCGCGCGCGAACGCGATGCGGCGCCATTGGCCATCAGCACGAGGAATTGTGGGGACAGCGAATCGGCGAATTGCAGCTCGCCGGGCATGCCCTCCTCGCTGAGCGCGGGGGCGATCAGCCCGATCGTGCGATCGACCGCGGCGGCGCCGCCGAGATCATCGCCGAACAGGTCGACCCCGGCTGCAGTCATCCGCTCGAAGGTGAGCACCGGCGCATGTGCGGCGAGCACGCCGGCGAGCGCGATCATTCCGCGCAGCGAACCCGCCTGGCCGAGCGCGCGCTCGAATATGGTGCACATTTCCGGGGTGAGATCGCGCCATTCGGCGAGCGCCTCGGCAAGGCCCTTCTGCGCATCGGCAAGGCTGATACGGTCGCGTCCGTCGGCTTCGGCGCTCAACGCCGCGTGCATCCCGAACACCCGCGCATGATAAGGCGAACCGATCGCCGCCGAGACGATCGTCTGGATCGCTTCCTCCTCGAAGGCGAGACCTGCCTGCTGCGCACAAAGCCGGAGCAAGCCGGCAAGCTCGTCGCGGTCGATCGGCGACACCGGCTGGGCGAACAGATGCCGCCGCAGCGACGGGTGCGCCGCGAGCAGTCCGTCGACATTGCCGGCGATGCCGACCAGCACGATCTGCACCATCGAATGCATGTCGGTGAGCAGCTTGAGCAGCGACGCGACTTCGTGGCGGGTGCGTTCGGTGGTCACGCGGTCGAACTCGTCGACGATCAGCAGCGTGCGCTGGCTGACGCCGTGGACGAAGAGGTTGGCGATCTGCTGGACGCCCATCGGCCGGTCGCCCGGGAGCGGCGCGGCGGTCCCGCGCTGGAGCGGCAGCTCGTCGAGGAACGGGCGGAACAGCCCGTCAATGTCGGTGCCCTCGCTTGCCGAGCCGTAAAGCGCGACGCAGCCGGCTTCGTCGGCGAGATCGCCGAATACGCGCGCGAGCGACGTCTTGCCCGATCCGCGCCCGCCATAGACCAGCGCATGCTTGCGCTGCTTGACCACCGCGTCGATCAGCCGGGCGAGCTCCTTCTTGCGCCCGGCGAGGCCGTGGCGATCGCTGACCGGCACCGCGGTGTTGAACGCGGCGAACACGGCGTTGCGGCGGAAGGCGATGTTCGGCATGGGAGCCCGCGCCGAGGAAAGCGACGCGGGCGCATCCGCGGCCGGCGCTTCATATTCGAGCCGCTCGGGAATGCGTCTTGCGCCGGCGCCTCCGCCCAGCAGCCCGCGCAGCCAATGCTGCAATCGCTCGCTCCAGCGCATGTCGTGCCTCCGGTTGTGCGCGATACTCAAAACAGCTTCTCGCGGATGATCAGCACGTCCTCGGGCTGGACGGCGTCGTCGAGATTGATCCCTTCGACTTCCTTGCCCGCGCGGCGCACCTTGATGCGCCGCGTCGAGCCCGCGAGCGTCGGTCCGCCGGCGAGCGCCAGCGCCTGGCGGAAGGTCTGGCCCGAGACGAAATTGAACGCCCCCGGCTCCTGCACCTGGCCGTAGACGTAGATTTTCTCGGCAGGCGGGATGAACAGGATGTCGCCCGGCGAAAGCGGTCGGCTCGCGCCCGAATTCATGTCGGCGAGCGAGATGCGGACGGGGCCGCTGCCATCGGCCGGCGTCAGGATCACGGCATTGGCGCCGGTCGCAGTGGCGCCGCCCGCCTTGGCGAGCATCGCCGCGACGCTGTACGGCCGGTCGAGCGGATAATTGCCCGCCTGCGGCACGTTGCCGAGCACGGTGACGAAGCGGCTAACGAACTGCGACATCTCGACGTTTACCGACGGCCGTTCGAGATAGCCGCCCTTGGCATAGCCCGCGGCGATCGTGTCGGCGAGTTCGGCGGTGGTCTTGCCGCGCACGTCGACCGCGCCGAGCATCGCCAGCCGGATCGTCCCGTCGGCCTTGACCCGGGTGGTGACCGACAGATCGGGCTGGCCGTAGATGAGGATCTTGACCTCGTCGTCGGGGCCGAGGCGATAGCCGTCGGACGCTGCCGCGGACGCCGTGCCGGCGCCGCTGGTCTGCGCCGCTGCGGGAAGGGCCAGGATCGACGCGGCGAGTGCCGCGGAGACGAAGCGGTGGTTCAGGATAATGTTCCTCATCGGTTAAAACCTCATGGTGGCGCCAAGCGCCACGCGTGTTGCACGATAATTGGATACGTCGCTGTTGGTGGCGCGATCGAGACGGGAGAGCGAGAAATCCACCGCGAAGCGATCGGTCAGCTTGCGCGAGGCCGTCAAACCGAACTGGTTCGTTCGGTCGCGGGTATAATTGAACGGCCGGATCGCCGCATCGTGCCGGAATTCGCGGCGGGCCAGTTCGCCGAACGCGCCGATCGTGGTCAGTTCGCTCAGCGCCACTTCGGCGGTGAGACGGTGCGCGGTGCGCAGCGCGAACCCCGTCGCGATCAGGCTGTCGTTGACGATCGTCCGCTCGGTCGAGGCGGTGAGCCTGACCCGCGGGATCGCGAGGGTCGACACGCGCACCGCCCAGCCTGGCCCGTCATAATCGCCCACCGCAGCCGAATTGCTCGTCACGTGCATCCAGCGGATGTCGGCGTCGATCGAAGTCAGCGGCGAGACCGCGCGGGTGAAGGACAGGCCGTAAGCCTGACTGCGATTTTCCACCGCCAGTTCGGGCCGCTCGCTGGTGACATGCTCGTAATAAGCGGTCAGCTTGCCGAGGCTCGGCCGGGCATAGCCGATCCCGGCGCGGTACAGATTGCTGGTCTGGTCGGCATATTCGAAGCCGTCGCCGTTGCGCGTGGTGTCGCGCCGCCAGGCGGCCACCGGGTAGAGGCCCGCCGCCCGCTCGCAATCGGCCGAGACGCCGAGCGTCGAGAATTTCTGGAGGTTCTCGCTGGCGCTGTTGATGTCGCCATAATCGGCGCGCTGCTGGCGATAGCTGGCGAGCGGCCGCACCGCACATTGCCCGGCGATCAGCAACTTGCCCGATCCTTCGAGCTCGAAGCGCGGCTTGCTCCGGCCGCCTTCGGAGAGGAAACGATCATAGCCCGCGAGCGCACGCAGGCTGATCGATCGCACCCCGATGTCGCGATCGTAACGCGCCTCGATCGCCGGCGTGACGATCATATCGGCGACGGGATCTCCGCTGCGCGAATCGACGCGATAGACATTGTCGTCATAGACCGCGGTCAGCGATGGCGCGATCCGCAGCCCCTGCTCGGGCTGCGGGCGCGGGCGGGCGCGCTGCGCTTCCTGGGCGTGCGCGGAGACGCCCGAAACCACGCCGAACAGCATGCTGCCGGCGGCCAGAAAGCGCATTCGCCGCATTCTGGAAACATGTCGGCGCAAAGCTCCGCAACCGTTCGCAGGTGCGAGAGAATTTAGACCGGATACTCTTTCGTCAGAGCAAAACACGCGCTCGTGACCTCGTTGCAATGCAGCAATTTGGTCACGCTAGCGCGTTCGGACGCCGCTGCCCACCGCTACAAATGCAACTGGTCGCGCCAACGGCACGGTTGTTCGTTTCTGCCACGGCGGAGGCGTCCCGAACGCTTCAGCCGAGTCGGCTCAGCCGATCACCCAGAGGCCGACAGCGCCGAGCGCCACGACGAAGCTGGCGATCCCCGCCCAGCGCGAGCCAGCCTCGATGATCCGCTCGCTCATCGGCTCGCGAAAGTCCGCGGGCATCAGCCACATCGGTTCCGCCTGCATTTCGGCAGCGCCCACGTCGGCCTCGCCTGCCGTCACCAGATTGTCCGCCACTGCTCGACACTC
>JASLBO010000584.1 GCA_030146605.1 Sphingomonas sp.
CCCGATTGTGTTGAAAAACTCCCACGGGCTCGATGATCGGCCCTGCGTGGGAAACATGATTGCGTCGGACGGCGCGGCTTGCCATTAATAGTGCACTCTTGACGCTGCTATTGAATGATTATTACGCGGCAGTCGCCACCTTGACCCCTTGCGGAGTTTTTCAACACAATCTACCCGATCTCGGACATCCCAGCCGCAAAAGCGAATGCCGTAAGCGCACCGGCAGGAAGCGCCCCGAAACTCGTCACCTATTCGCCTGTATGGCCGGCCCAGGATCGGTCATTCGTCACCCGGTCGAATTGACCTTTAGACATACGATACGTATATGTTCCGTATGGTCGATGGGTCGGAAGGGCGGTTGTGGGCATTGTGAAGATCGATGACGAACTGCATGAAGAGGCCCGTAAGGCCAGTGCCGTGATGTGCCGCTCCATCAATGCGCAAGCCGAGTTCTGGATGAAGATTGGAATGCTTGCCGAAGCAAGCCCGACACTGTCGTTCAACGATATCGTCACGGCACAGTTTGCAGCCAATCATGTTCGCCTCGTTGAAGCGACGGCCGCCTGATATGGTGAAAACATCTGACGAGCTTGCGCTCATGCGCGTGTCCGGCAAGCTGCTGGCCTCCGTCTTCGAAATGCTCGACGAGCAGGACCTAAACGGTATGTCGACATTGCAGATCAACGATCTCGTCGAGCGGTTCATCACCGTCGATTTAGCGGCGCGCCCCGCGAGCAAAGGGCAGTACGGCTTCAAATTTGTCCTGAACTGTTCGATCAATCATGTCGTTTGCCACGGCGTGCCGGATGACAACGAGATCGTTCGCGATGGCGACATCATCAATCTAGACATTACGCTCGAGAAAAACGGCTTCATCGCGGATTCGAGCAAGACCTATCTGGTCGGCGACGCGCCGCCCGCCGCAAAGCGGCTGGTGCGGGTTGCGCAAGAGGCAATGTGGAAGGGCATAGGCCAGGTGCGACCGGGCGCTCATGTCGGCGACATCGGCTTTGCAATCGAGCGTCACGTCAAAAAGCATGGCTACTCGGTCGTGCGTGAATATTGCGGGCACGGCATCGGCCGGGAGATGCATGAGGAGCCTCAAGTCATGAACTTCGGGCGTCCAGGAACGGGCGCGCGGCTGCGCGAAGGCATGGTATTCACGATCGAACCCATGGTTAACCAAGGCACCCGGAAGGTCTCTACCCAGGCAGATGGATGGACGGTCGTGACCAACGATCGGAAACTCTCGGCCCAATTCGAGCATACCGTCGCAGTCACGAGTGATGGGGTGGAAGTTCTGACGCTTCGGCGTGACGAAAAGCCAATGCCGGCCCGCGCGGCGTAGCGGCCAGAATGTCCGCTTTGCTGCGCCGTATTCCGTAAAGCGGCCCGTCGCTTGTCCACCCACTTTTGGACGTACGATGCGCCTCCGAGGCGTCAGTCTGCCTGAAAGCCGCCGGTCCGCTGCTGGCGCGAAAAGCGGCCCGTCGGGTGTCGCCCCACAGTCGGTCAATCAACCTTGCCACGCCAATGCTCGCAAGCGGACCTACGTTCATTGGGAGGCGAACCGACTTTCTCGAGATGGGAGTGGGATACAGGCTAGCCGTGGTTGCCTGACGTCGCTCAGTCATCTGCGGGCGCGTTGAACGCCTGGCCTCGAACACCAGCATAGGTCACGTCGAATACAGACATAGTCTTCAGGTGAGCAGGTCTACCCGTGCGGATCGTACTGCCGAGGTACTGTGTCGCGGGGCGTTCCACCGTAAAGGCTGGCCAGTCTGGCAGGCCTGTGCTGTTGGGGTTCCCGTCGCGCGCAAAGTTCACCCAATAGTTCGCCATCGTGGCGGAGAGCAGCTTGTCCGCCGATGTCCATTGCCAGGGGTGCTGATTGAGATGATCGAACATGTACCAGAGCTCAGCGTAGTGGCTAGGTCCCCAACCCGCATAGGCTGACTTCTCCGGGAACGGCGGGGTAGCGTCGAAATGATAGTAGAAGACCGGACGAGTGCTGCGGCTGGCTTGCAGCCGCGCCCAAGCCCACATGTCCCACCCAAATCTGAGATCGCGTTCGAAGCCTAGCCTGGCAGTCACCGCCTCGGCATCGCTCGCGTACGGATAGGCAGCCAGCAAGGCGGGTGGCAGATTACCCCAGGCCTTCGCGATGTCAGTTTCGAAGCTCGCAGCCCGGATCGCGGCCAGGTCGGGAATCAGCGATCGTGCCTCGTCATCGTTCGAGCCGATAAGGATGGGCACGTCGTTCTGAGTTCCCCCGACATAGGCATCGTAAGGCGACAGGGGTAGAACGGTTCGATCCAGCACGGGATGAGAGACGCTTCCTGCTGAGCCGTCGAGCAACTTGGCTGCTGGCATGGCGCGCAAGTCTGCCAGCGATGTTGCGCCGAGAGACTGCGCATACGCCTCGCCGTCCTTCTCGGCTCGCTCCAGTTGATAGCTGGGGGCAAGCTGGACAGGTTCGAACAATCCGCCGCTCTGTGCGATGGCGCCGGTGAACAGTCCCTTGGCCAATGGTGAAGCCAGCAACAGACTGACCGAGGTCGCTCCGGCAGACTGGCCGGCGATTGTGATCCGTGCAGGATCGCCGCCCAACGCGGCGATGTTCGCTTTCACCCACTTGAGCGCAGCGATCTGATCAAGCAGTCCGTAGTTGCCGGAGGTGCGCGAGGCCGACTCTGTGGTGAGCGCTGGATGCGCAAGGAAGCCGAGGGCCCCGAGCCGGTATCCGAACGTGACGAGGATTGCACCACGACCCGCAAGCCGATCACCCCAATAGAGTGGCATCGATGCATTGCCATTGGTGAAGCCGCCGCCGTGGATCCAGACGATCACGGGAGCACGGTGGGCGTGCTTCGGCGCCCAGATGTTCAAGTAGAGACAATCCTCGCTGACCGCCGGAGGTGTTTCGCCCGGCATCGATGCGCCCGTTTGCATGCAGGCCGGCGCGAAGGTCGTGGCGTGACGCACGCCTTTCCACGACGGGATCGGGCGAGGCTCACGCCAGCGCAGGTCTCCAATCGGAGGCGCAGCATAAGGGATGCCCTTGTAGACGATCACCGAGCCAGAAGCTGTGCCCTCGACTGCTCCAGCGGGTGAAGCGATCGGCTGTGCGCTACCGGTAGACGACACCAGCAATGCTGCGATTAACGCGAACCATTGTATGCGGAACATGCGCCCCTCCTGCCTTGAGACATATCGCACCGATTTAGTGTATTAGCAAGGCAACACGGCAGAACTTGCCAACGCGCGCTTGGTGGGTCACT
>JASLBO010000569.1 GCA_030146605.1 Sphingomonas sp.
ACCGACCAGCTGACGATCTGGCCCATGCCCTTCATCTTGTTGAAGCGCGGGAAGTTCATCAGCATCGCGAAGCTGGCGAACAATTGCAGCCCCTCGGTGAAGCCGCCGAACATCGCCAGCGTCTTGGCGATGTCCTCGTCGCTATCGACGCCGAACTGCTGCAGGTAATCGTGCTTGTCCTTCATCTCGCTATATTCGAGGAACATGCCGTACTCGCTCTCGGGCATGCCGATCGTGTCGAGCAGATGGCTGTACGCGGCGATGTGGACCGTCTCCATGTTGGAGAAAGCGGCGAGCATCATCTTGATCTCGGTCGGCTTGAACACCCGGCCATATTGCTCGTGATAGCAATTCTGGACCTCGACATCGGCCTGGGTGAAGAAGCGGAAGATCTGGGTAAGCAGATTGCGCTCGTGATCGGACAATTTCTGCGCCCAGTCGCGGCAATCCTCGCCGAGCGGAACTTCCTCGGGCAGCCAGTGGATCTGCTGCTGGCGCTTCCAGAACTCATAGGCCCAGGGATATTCGAACGGCTTGTAGGTTTTACGCACTTCGAGAAGAGGCATGCGGGTTACTCCGACTTAAAATTGCTTGAAGGATAGAGCAGGCCCCGGGAGCGCCGCCGCGTATCCCACAGGCCGAAAAGAATAAGACCGATCATGCCCACCGGCAGGAGCCAGAGCCAGGCGAACAGCAGATATTCGAGCAAGGTGCCGCCCCGCAGCAGCGCGGGGGTGTGCCACAGCTCCTGAAAGAGGCAGTAGCGGCCACGACAATGCGAGCCGTAACGTTCCGGCCAACCGAGTGCGATGGAGAGCCAAGCGCCTACAGCGATATAGGCACATGTCCCGACTACGAGAAGGAGCGTCACTTTCCAGCCGAATGCCCGGTAAGTTCCCAACACGCTCACGCTGCCCCCGCCAAGGCCGCGACGGTCGCGAAGCCGCCGAGGAACAGGCCGAGCGCGAACAGCATCATGCCGGCGATGCGCAAGGCATAGACGGTCGCCTCGGCTTGCGGCAGGCGCAGTGCATCGCGGGTGAGCGACGGACGCAGCAGCGTCGTCAGCCCGAGCGCGCCGGCGGCGCCGGCCAGTCCGGCCATCAAGGCGAGGCTGCGGGTCATTCGTGCTCGATCACCGTGGTGCGGCGGCCCTCGCGAATCACGCGGTCGCGGTAGACGACTCGCTTGCCGCCGCCATGCGCGCCGACTCCGAACACCACGATCCCGAGGAAATAGCCGAAATCATACCAGCCGCCATTGTTGGGCACGGCATAGACCGCGACGTCGGGCATGATCAGCGACAGGAACCACGCCACCGGGAAGATGAAGCCGTGCCACAGCCCCCAGAGGAAGCCCGGCGCCTGGGGGCTCACGCCGCTGCTCACCTGGGTGGCGCATGCGGCGAGCAGCAGCATTGCGGCGAGCGCGGCACTGTTACGCAGACGGTTCATTTCCTATCTCCTGCATCGTTCGCAACGTTGGTGCGTTGCCGACCCGAACCAACCCAAGGAGCGACCTCATGGCCGATACCAGCGCAATTCAGGAACATATGGAAGTCATCGGCGCCGACGGCGTCCATGTCGGCACCGTCGACAAGGTCGAGGGCGAGCGGATCAAGCTCACCAAGAAGGACAGCGGCGCCGATATCGAAGGCGCCGAGGGCAGCCATTCCGGGCATCACCACTTCATCTCGCTCGGGCTGGTCGCCGAAGTCGAAGGCGACAAGGTGCGGCTGAGCGCCAATGCCGATGTGGCGGTTAGCTTCGAGGAAGAAGAATCCGAGGGCTGAAGCCTCAGGAACGCCCAGGTCCCCCTCACCCTTCCCACGCGCTTCGCGCGCAGGCCCCCTCCCTCTCCCACAAGGGGAGAGGGAGGGAGCGGCGAAGCCGCGGAAGGGTGAGGGGGCCGTATCACGTGAAGCTTCCCCGCACTGCCGGCGGCAAGTTCCGGGCGATCTCCGCCAGCACGCCTTCGATATTGCCCATCACATCATTGTTCCAGAAGCGCAGTACGCGATAGCCTTCCGCGTTGAGGAAGGCAGTGCGGACTGCGTCATGATCCCTGCGCCCGGCGTGAGTCGCGTCGTCGACTTCGACGATCAGCCTTGCCGCGTGCGAGCAGAAATCCGCATAGTAGGGACCGGACGGCACCTGATGGCGGAATTTCGCCGCCGGGAGCGCGCGGCGCAGCGCGGCAAACAAGGCTTTCTCTGCCGGACCTGTTTCTCGGCGCAATTTGCGCGAGCGAAAGACGGTGGTCGCGGGAAGCAACTGGCGCTTGGTCAGGCCCGCCTCATTCCCCCTCACCCTTCCCACGCGCTTCGCGCGCGGGCCCCTTCCCTCTCCCACAAGGGGAGAGGGAGATTCAGGCGATCCCGGGTGACCTACCCGCGCCACCTCACTGGCACGCCAGGCATTCGTCATAATCCGTGCTCTCGCCGAGGTTGAACTGCGGCTTTTCGAGCGTGTTGTCCGCTTCCACCCCGCCCGCGAAGCCCGCGCGCTGGACCGACTTGGAGCGCAGATAGTAAAGCGACTTGATGCCGAGCTCCCAGGCGCGGAAGTGGAGCATCAGCAGGTCCCATTTCTCGACATCGGCCGGGATGAACAGGTTCAGCGACTGGGCCTGGTCGATATAGGGCGCGCGATCGCCGGCGAGCTCGAGGATCCAGCGCTGGTCGATCTCGAAGAAGGTCTTGTAGCAGTCCTTCTCTTCCTGGCTGAGGAAGTCGAGATGCATCACCGAGCCGCCCTGCTCGAGGATCGAATTCCACACCGCGTCGGAGTTCTTGCTCTTCTCGATCAGGAGCTTCTCTAGATAGGGGTTCTTGACCGAGAAGCTGCCCGACAGCGTCTTGTGCGTGTAGATGTTGGCCGGGATCGGCTCGATGCACGCGCTGGTGCCGCCGCAGATGATCGAGATGCTCGCCGTCGGCGCGATCGCCATCTTGCAGCTGAACCGCTCCATCACCCCCATGTCGGCGGCGTCGGGGCACGGGCCGCGCTCGACCGCGAGCTGCATCGAGGCCTCGTCGACCTGGCCCTTGATCTGCTTGAACATGCGCAGGTTCCACGATTTGGCCATCGCGCCTTCGAAGGCGAGGCCGCGCGCCTGGAGGAAGCTGTGATAGCCCATCACGCCCAAGCCGACGCTGCGCTCGCGCATCGCCGAATAGGCGGCCTTCTCCATGCCGGGCTCGGCGCGCTCGATGAAGTCCTGCAGCACATTGTCGAGGAAGCGCATCACGTCCTCGACGAAACCCTTCTCGTCCTTCCACTCGTCCCAATTCTCGAGATTGAGCGACGACAGGCAGCAGACCGCGGTGCGATCGTTGCCGAGATGGTCCTTGCCGGTGGGCAGGGTGATTTCCGAGCACAGGTTCGAAGTCGAGACCTTGAGGCCGAGATCGCGGTGATGCCTGGGCATCGTGTTGTTCACGTGATCGCTGAACACGATGTACGGCTCGCCGGTGGCGAGGCGGGTTTCGACCAGTTTCTGGAAGAGCGCGCGGGCATCGACCTTGCCGCGCTCGCTGCCGTCCTTGGGGCTCTTGAGCGACCATTCGCTGCCGTCGCGCACCGCTTCCATGAACGCGTCGGGGATGAGCACGCCGTGGTGGAGGTTCAACGCCTTGCGGTTGAAATCGCCCGAGGGTTTGCGGATCTCGAGGAACTCCTCGATCTCGGGGTGCGAGATGTCGAGATAGCAGGCGGCCGAGCCGCGGCGCAGCGAGCCCTGGCTGATCGCGAGGGTGAGCGAATCCATCACCCGGACGAAGGGGATGATCCCGCTGGTCTTGCCGTTGAGGCCGACCGGCTCGCCGATGCCGCGGACATTGCCCCAATAGGTGCCGATGCCGCCGCCGCGCGACGCGAGCCAGACATTCTCGTTCCACGTGTCGACGATGCCGTTGAGGCTGTCGGGCACCGAATTGAGGAAGCACGAGATCGGCAGGCCGCGGCCGGTTCCGCCGTTCGACAGGACCGGGGTGGCGGGCATGAACCACAATTTCGAGATGTAGTCATAGATACGCTGGGCGTGCGCGGCATCGTCGGCATAGGCCGAGGCGACGCGGACGAACAGGTCCTGATAGGTCTCGCCGGGAAGGAGATAGCGGTCCTTCAAGGTCTCCTTGCCGAACTCGGTGAGCAGCGCGTCGCGGCTGTGATCGACCTCGAGCGTGTAGAGCGACGGCGCGATGCTGCGCGTGTCCTGATCCTTGCGCGGCTTCGCCCTGGTCTCGGCAGGTGCGGCGGCTTCGGCGACAATATCGTTCACGCTGTTTTCCGTGTCCCTGAATTCCATGGCATCCGACCCTTTTTCGACTCTGCACGCGCCTCCTTCCGGGAGGCATGGGTGCGACTCGGGGCGGCTCGGCAATGGTAATCATCGCCAAGGCTGCGCGCGAGAACAAAATACGAACTCAGCGCCGACAGCCGAACATGGAAGAGCCTGTTCCGCATATGGGTATGCGGAGACGCTTCTACCAGTGCTTGAGCCTGCCCCTTAGTCTTACCACTACAGATTGTGCCAAACCGAGTCCCGGCACAAGGGGTTAAATCCCGCGTTAACCACACGATTCGTCGCTAAAATGACTCGGCTGGCGGACACCAGGTGCCGCGACGCATGGTCAATCCTCGGGTCCCGCAAAGGCAAGAGAACACAGCGCGAACTGCAAAAATATACCGGGGGAGGAATCGGTGGACACAATGGGTGGTGTGTTCTGCCTCTCCTCCGTCGCGCAGCGGGAGGAGGAGGGACCGTGGTGCGGATCGTTCCATCGCTCGCGCCCGGGCGCATCGACAGTTTGCGACTGCGAGGCAAGGGCCAGGCGCCGTCTCCACACTCCGTCATCCCGGCGAAGGCGGGGATCCAGGGTTTCTCTGCCCTGCCAGTCCTGCTTGGCTCTGGATCCCGGCTTTCGCCGGGATGACGATGGGGTGCTCTCCCCTTGAGCCTTGCGCATCAAACACTTAGGCTGCGCGGCTTACGCAAGGGGGAATGCGCATGCGGACGGGGCTGGTGACGTTGGCGTTGGCATTGATGGCGAGCGCCCCGGCGATGGCGCAGGACCTCGTCGTGCGGACGACCGGGCCGGGCTATCCGCTCGTCGAGAGTTCGATCGACTTCCTGCAGGCCGTGATGGCGAGGGGCGAGCGCAGCAGCGAGCAAGTGACGCGGGCCGCGCTCGACCGGATCGAGGCGATCGATCGCAGCGGGCCGACGCTGCGCTCGGTGATCGCGATCTCGCCCAACGCACTCGAACAGGCGCGGGCGAGCGATGCGCGGCGTAAGGTGGGCAGGCTCAAGGGGCCGCTCGACGGTATTCCGGTGCTGATCAAGGACAATATCGACACTCGGGAATTGCCGACCACCGCAGGGAGCCTCGCGCTCGCCGACAACCGGACCAATCGCGACGCGCCGATGGTGACGCAGTTGCGCGCGCAGGGCGCAGTGATCCTCGGCAAGACCAATCTCAGCGAATGGGCGAACATCCGCTCGAACAATTCGATGAGCGGGTGGAGCGCGGTCGGCGGGCTGGTCAGGAACCCCTATGCGCTCGATCGCACCGCCTGCGGTTCGTCGAGCGGATCGGGCGCGGCGGTCGCGGCGAGCCTTGCGGCGGTCGCGGTGGGGACCGAGACCGACGGATCGGTGGTGTGCCCTTCGGCGATGAACGGGCTGGTCGGGCTCAAGCCGACGCTCGGGCTGGTCAGCCGGACGCATGTCGTGCCGATCAGCCACAGCCAGGATACGCCCGGGCCGATGGCGCGCAGCGTCAGGGACGCGGCGATCCTGTTCTCGGCGATGGTGGGCAGCGATCCGAAGGATGCGGCGACCAGGGGCGCCGACAAATATCGCAGGGACTATGCCGCGGACCTATCGGCGGACGCGCTGCGCGGAATGCGCGTCGGCTATTGGAAGCCCGAGATGGACGCCGAGCTCGCCGCGCGCTTCGACAAGGCCCTGGAAGAGCTGCGCGGCGCAGGGGCGATCCTTGTCGAAGTGAAGATGCCCGAATTGAAGGGGCTCGGCGATGCGGAGAGCGAAGTGCTCTACACCGAGCTGAAGGACGATCTCGCCGCCTATCTGGCGAGCACGCCGGCGTCGAAGGTCCGCACGCTGGCCGACGTGATCGCGTTCAATGATGCGAACAAGGCGGCGGAGATGCCGTTCTTCGGGCAGGAGAGCTTCCTGCGCGCCGAGAAGACGCGTGGAACGAAGGATCCCGAATATCTCGGCGCCCGCGCCCGATCGGCGCGACTGGCGGGGCCCGAGGGAATCGACGCGATGCTCAAGGCGGCGAACGCGCAGATCCTCGTGTCGCCGAGCTATGGCACGCCGTGGCTCAGCGACCCGGCGCATGGCGACCAGTTCAGCGGCCCTTCGGCGAGCGGGCTTCCGGCGGTGTCCGGCTATCCGCATCTCACCGTGCCGATGGGGCTGGTCGAAGGGCTGCCGGCGGGGCTTTCGTTCATCGGCACGGCATATAGCGACGGGCTGCTGCTCAGGGCTGGCTATGCCTATGAGCAGGCGACGCATGCGCGGGTGGCGCCGCGTTATCTGCCGAGTGCGCCGGCCGATCTGGGACCGCGAAAAGTTCGATAAACCCCGTTCGCGCTGAGCTTGTCGACGGGCGACGCTCCACAGGCGTATCGCTTGCGGATGGCCGGCCTTCGACAGGCTCAGGCCGAACGGAGTAGTTCGGTCGGCGGTCCGAACCGCCGCGCCACGCGCGCCTGCCAGAGCACCAGCAGCGGCACTTCGATAAGCTCGATGCCGAGCCCGATGCGGTGGCCGGGCGACGGCATGCCGACGAGCAACAGCGACACCAGCCGGAACGCGCCGCCGAGCACGACCATCGCCGCGAGCAGCCGCAGCCGCGGTCCCTTGCGCTCGACGCCCGGGATGCACGACGCGAACAGCAGCAGCATGCCGAGGAACAGCCCCGACACGTAGCGGAAATGGCTGTCGAGATCGGTGGGGACCACCGGCGGATGGCCGAGGAAATGCGGGCCGCCAGCCACCCCGGCGATCGCCGCGGAGAGCGGCAGCAGCAATGTCGCTGCCATCACTGCCTGGAGCAGGCGCCTCTCGAGCGCCGGGCTCATTTGGCGTCGTGTTCGAGCAGTTCCGCGCGGACGTGGATCGCGCCGAGCGACATGCGCACTTCGACCAGGAAATAGACAAGCCCCGCCATCAGCAGCAGCATCGAGACGACGAATGCCACCGCGACGATTCCGCCCACGTGCAGCTCGAACAACCGCGAGACGAACATCAGTGCGACGACAAAGCAGGTGGCGAGCGCGCTGGAAACGCACAGGAAGATCGCCTGGTTGATCACCGAGATCCGCTTGTCGATCAGCCGCAGCTCCCAGACGTGACGGTCGTGCTCGGGCCCGGTCGAGCGCGGATGGATCTCCTCGAGGCTGCGCGCGCGATCGACGATCCGCGCGAGACGCCCGACGATCACGTTGAGGATCGCGCCGATGCCCGCGAGCAGAAAGACCGGCGCGATCGCGCTCTGGATCGTGTCGGCGACGGTGGAGAGATAGGGACCTTCCATCATGCATGGTTTATGACGGGCTCGCGCGCCGGAGTGAAGCCGCTAACGGATTTCTACCGGTTGGTAACCGATAGGGGCGTACGAATGCGGGATGACCAAGCCGATGCCGCTCGATGAATTCACGCGCCTGCCGCCGATGCTGACGGCCGAGTGCGTCGACGGGCTGGCC
>JASLBO010000570.1 GCA_030146605.1 Sphingomonas sp.
GTCTGCTGCTTGCCTTTACATCGGGCGTTGTTGCCAATCCCTGTTACGCGCAAGCAACCGGCGAATTCGCCGACGGGGCAGGCAAAAGCGATAGCACGAGCGAGCCAGATGCGGCGCCCGCGGCCAAACCGGCAGCGGCGCAGGACGTGTTCTCGACCGGTGTCGCCAAGGGCCGCGACCGTCTCGACAGCGCGACCTCGACCAGCGCGATGAAGGGCAGCGAGGCAGCGAAGCTCGGGCCGCGGCCGCTCGCCGACATCCTGCGTGCGATGCCCGGGCTGCGCGTCGAATCCGCGATCGGCGAGGGCAACGCCAACTACACCGTGCGCGGGCTTCCGCTCGCCGCCGGCGGTTCGAAATACATGCAGCTCCAAGAGGACGGGCTTCCCGTGCTCGAGTTCGGCGACATCTTCAACGTCGGCGCCGACGTGTTCCTGCGCGCCGATTTCAACACCGCGCAGATCGAATCGATCCGCGGCGGTTCGGGATCGACCTTCTCGTCCAACGCCCCTGGCGGCGTCATCAACATCATCTCCAAGACCGGTGATGTGGAAGGCGGCGCGGTGCAATTCACCAGCGGCCTCGATTATGGCGAGAAGCGCGTCGACATGGACTATGGCCGCAAGCTCAGCGACACGCTGCGTTTCCATGTCGGCGGCTATTACCGGTCGGGCGAGGGTCCGCGCGACATCGGCTACACCGGCTATAAAGGCGGGCAGATCAAGCTGAACGTCACGAAGCAGTTCGCCAACGGCTATGTGCGCCTTCACGCCAAGTATCTCAACGATCGCTCGCCGACCTTCGCGCCTTATTACATCAAGATCACCGGCACGAACGACAAGCCGGTCTTCACCAACTTCGCCAATTTCGACGTCCGCAGAGATTCGGTCCTGTCGCCCCATGTCGGCCCGGTGACGACGCTGGACGGCGACAACAAGCTGCGCCGCTTCGGGACCGATCTGGGCCAGCACGCGACCTCCAAGATGATCGGGCTCGAGGCGCAGTTCGATTTCGGTGACTGGACGGTGAGCGAGCGTGCGCGCTTCTCGGCCAATTCGGGCGAATTCCAGCGTGCCTTCCCCTCGGCGGTGAACACCGTGGCGGCGATCGCGGCGTCGCAGGCGGGTGCCGGCGCGACGGCGCGCTATGCCAACGGCCCGAATGCCGGCCAGCTCGTCCCGGCGAATGCCAACGGCAACGGCCTGCTCGCGTTCAATTATATCTCGCATTCGCGGGCGCGCTCGCTCGACTATTTCACCAACGACTTGCGTGCCACGCGGGTGTGGAAAGCCGGCGGCGGCAATCTGACGGTCACCGGCGGCATCTACAAGGCGATCCAGGACCTCAACGCCGAATGGCTGCACTCGGCGATCGACACCGATGTGGCGGGCAATGGCGAGACCGCGATGGTCAATGTGACCAGCGCCGCCGGCGTGGCCCAGACGCAGGACGGCTTTTACGCGTTCAGCCGCAACGGCAGCAAGTTCCGCCGCATCTTCGACGTCAAATACGACATCACCGCGCCTTATGGCTCGTTCAACTATCATATCGGCAAGATCGCGGTCGGCGGCAGCCTGCGCTATGATTTCGGCAAGGTGCGCGGTTCGCTGACGGGCGCCGATCTGGGCGATGGCCGCGTCGGGCTGATCTCGTACGACGTCAATGGCGACGGTGTGATCTCCGCGGCCGAACGGCGCGTCGCTTCGCTGCCACTCGATCGACCGGCGCCGGTCGACTATGATTACGGCTATCTCAGCTATTCGACGGGCATCAATTATCGCGTCGCCGAGCCCTTCTCGCTCTTTGGGCGGTACAGCCGCGGCGCGCGCGCCAATGCCGACAAGATCCTGTTCACGCCGGCGGTGAGCGCAGTCGACGGCAGCGTGCCCAATGCCAGCGACAAATATGACGAAGTCCGCCAGCTCGAAGGCGGGTTCAAGTTCCGCCAGGCCGGTACGACGCTCAACGTCACTGCGTTCCTCGCCGATGCCGACGATCACAATGTGCTGAATGGCGCCGCGACCGCGACGATCCGCGCCTATCGTGCCAAGGGCGTCGAGATGGAAGGCAGCTTCCGCCGCGGGCCGTTCAGCATCGTGGCCGGGGCGACCTGGACCACCGCGAAGATCACCGAGGACAAGCTCGATCCGAGCTTGACCGGCAAGGAGCCGCGGCACCAGCCGGCCTGGACCTTCCAGGCCACGCCGCAAATCGAGCTGGACAGCGCCACCTTCGGCGCGAATGTGGTCACGGTGACCAGCAGCTATGCGCAGGACAGCAATCTGCTCAAGATGCCTGGGTTCACCGTGGTGAACGCGTTTCTGCAGTTCCGCCCGGTCGATCGCGTCCAGCTGAGCCTCAACGCCAACAATCTGTTCGACACCCTGGGCTTTTTCGAGATCAACCAGAGCGAGGTTCCGGCGAACGGGATCGGCTGGGGACGCGCGATCAACGGGCGGACCGTCTCGGCTTCGGCACGGTTCGAATTCTGACTGTGGCGCGCCGGCCGTCGGCGGTGGTCAACGGTATCGGTGCGCTGAGCAGCGTCATATAAAGATATCTTTATATCTGACTTGCGCATTTCCATCCGAAGCGGTAGAGCGCGGCCAATCGCGGCCGGCGAGTCCGGTGCGCCGACCTTTTACCTCTGCTGGAGATGCAGCCCGTGGCTACCGTGCTCGACAAGACCGACTATGTCATCAAGGACATCGAACTCGCCGCTTTCGGCCGCAAGGAAATCGAAATCGCCGAGACCGAGATGCCGGGCCTGATGGCGCTGCGCGAGGAATTCGGCGCGTCGCAGCCCCTGAAGGGCGCGCGGATCACCGGTTCGCTGCACATGACGATCCAGACCGCGGTGCTGATCGAGACGCTGATGGAGCTTGGCGCGACGGTCCGCTGGGCATCATGCAACATCTTCTCGACGCAGGACCATGCCGCGGCCGCGATCGCTGCGACCGGCGTGCCGGTGTTCGCCGTGAAAGGCGAGAGCCTGGCCGACTATTGGGACTATGTCGGCGACATCTTCAACTGGGGTGCCGACACCGATGGCACCACCGCCAACATCATCCTCGACGATGGCGGCGACGCGACGATGTTCGCATTGTGGGGCGCCAAGCTCGAGGCCGGCGGATCGCTGGGCGAGCCGGAGAATGACGAGGAAGTCGAGTTCCAGCGCGCGCTGAAGGCATTCATCGCCAAGTATCCCGGCTATCTGACCGAGACCGTCAAGAACCTGAAGGGCGTTTCGGAAGAGACCACCACCGGCGTCCACCGCCTGTACGAGATCGCCAAGAAGGGCGAGCTGCCTTTCCCCGCGATCAACGTCAACGACAGCGTGACCAAGTCGAAGTTCGACAATCTTTACGGCTGCAAGGAATCGCTGGTCGACGCGATCCGCCGCGCCACCGACGTGATGCTCGCCGGCAAGGTCGCCTGCGTCGCCGGCTTCGGTGACGTCGGCAAGGGCTCGGCCCAGTCGCTCCGCAACGGCGGCGCGCGCGTGATGGTCACCGAAGTCGATCCGATCTGCGCGCTGCAGGCGGCGATGGAGGGCTTCGAGGTCGTGACGATGGAAGAGGCGGTTACCCGCGCCGACATCTTCTGCACCGCGACCGGCAATGCCGATGTGATCACCGCCGATCACATGAAGGCGATGAAGCCGATGGCGATCGTCTGCAACATCGGCCATTTCGACAGCGAGATCCAGATCAACGCGCTTCAGAACATGAAGTGGACCGAGATCAAGCCGCAGGTCGACGAGGTCGAGTTCGCGGACGGAAAGAAGATCATCATCCTGTCCAAGGGCCGCCTGGTGAACCTGGGCAAC
>JASLBO010000042.1 GCA_030146605.1 Sphingomonas sp.
ACCTTGAGGATCGTTCATCAGGCCAGCGATCCCGTATTGGCAGAAGTCAGCCCGTTGCTGCCTGATCCCTTGCGGGCATGGAATCATGCGCTTCCTTATTATTATTCGCTGTTCAACCATTTCTGGCTGCTCGTCAGCCTGCCCGGCGCACTGACGCCGCTGCACATCGACAATAACGGGACGATCGCGACGATCGCCCAGCTCAGAGGCAGGAAGCGGGCGACGCTTTACGCGCCGGCAGACCTTTGCCACGTGCGCAATCCGGAAGTCGGCTTCCTGGATCCCGAGCAACCGGACGAACGGGATTTCCCGAGCTGGCAGCGCGCAGTCAAATGGGTCGCCGATCTCGACGTCGGTCAGGTGCTGTTCGTGGGCACCAACTGGGCGCATCACGTCCAGACGCTGGAAACCTCGATCTCGGTGAGCTTCGACTTCGTCGACCATACCAACCTCGCGGCCTATGCCTCCTCGGCGGGATGGGCTGCCGTGCTGGGCAATCGTTCCAGGCGCAATCCCGAGCTGATCGTCGAGAAGATGCAGGGGCAGATCAGGCGGGAAGACATCGCCGCGCTGCCCGCGGCGACGCTGGGCCGCCGTGTCATGGCGCACGTCCTTCGTTCGACATCCGCCAATCCCGAAGGCCCGGAGCTTGCGCTAATTCGCCGACTCTACCTCGCGCATCTGGAAGAATGTCTGGCATCGCACGAAGAGTTGGCGGCTTGATGTCGGATCCGGCAAGAAGCATTACAGTATCGTATGTAGAATCTGGATAGTTGATCAGAAGACGGGGAGAGGGCCGGTCTATGTGGCGCAACTACCTGACCGTGGGCCTGCAGGCGCTGGCGAGAAACAAGATCTACGCCTTCATCACCATTGCCGGGCTGGCGATCGGGATGGCGGCGTGCCTGGCGATCCTCCTATATGTGCGTCACGAGACGACCTTCGACCGCGACACGCCCGGCGCAGCGCACGCCTTTCAGTTCCAGCTTCAGGTCAAGGGGACGCAGACGGGAGAGGCTTTCTGGTCGCAAAACGCGCCCTATGTCGCCGCGCAATATCTGCGGGCGGACTTTCCGCAGATCGACGAGATCGTGTACGTGGGGGAGAATTCGCCGCTCGTGCTGAAGGGCCGCGAGCCCTATACCCCCGAGAATTCGGTTCAGGTCAGCGGCAATTTTTTCGAGATCGTCCGCTTTCCCTTCGTGCACGGCAATCGCGAAACCGCGCTCGACGCAGTCGGCTCGGTCGTCCTGACCGAAAGCGAGGCGCAGAAGCGGTTCGGCCGCACCGATGTCGTCGGCGAGACGATGACCCTATTGGAGGACGGCCGGCCGGAATATCACCGGATCACGGGAATAGTCCGCGACCCCCCCGAGAACTCACATCTCGCGCTGGGCATGATCACGCGCATCGAGCCGCAATCCTACTTTGCCGACTATCCGGCCTTTCTCGAATCCTGGGGCGAATTCAACGGCCATATCTATGTTTCGCTGAAGCCGGGAGCGGACGCGGAGAGCATCAACCGGCAAATGCGGGCGTGGGAGTGGCGTCATCTCCCCGAGGAGATGCGCGGCCAGGGAGAGTTCAAACTCGTCAACATCCGCGACATCCATCTCGGCACTGCAAAATGGGGGTTCAAGCCGGGCGGCGACGCGCAGACGGTCGCCGTGTTCGCGGCCGTCGCTTTGCTCATCCTCGTCATGGCGTGCGTCAATTTCATCAACCTTGCGACCGCGAGGGCAAGCCAGCGCGCGCGCGAGGTGGCGCTGCGGAAGGTTCTGGGGGCAAACCGCCGCCAGCTGATCGCGCAGTTCCTCGTCGAATTCATGCTGATGGCCGGCATCGCGATGCTGCTGGCGCTGGCGCTGTTCGAGTTGGCCGTGCCGCCGCTCGGCGCTTTCCTGGGGGCCGAACTGAGGGTCGCGTATTTCGGGCAAGACGGCGTCGTGCTGCCGCTTCTCCTGACCGTGGCTGCAGTCGGCCTGATCGGCGGGCTCTATCCCGCCTTTTTCCTGTCGCGTTTCCAGCCCGCCAGCGTTCTCAAAGCGAACAAGTCGACGAGCGACACGCCCGGTTCGGCGCGGCTCCGCGGCCTGCTCGTCATTGCCCAGTTCGCCATCTCCATCGGCCTGACCATCTGCACCGCGGTGATCTACCAGCAGACGGTCTACGCGCGCAGCGCGGATCCAGGCTATGCGCGCGATGGCATCCTCCAGGTCGAGAATATCGGGCGCGACGCGGTAAGGTCCTCGATGGAAGCAATGGTGCGCGAAGTCGGGCAGATACCGGGTGTGACGGCCGTGGGCCGCACGGAAATCGGCGTGAACACCGACCAAAGTTCAACCGCCGCCATCAAGCGGACCGCTGAAGCGGACCCGGTGCGCGTCGGCACCTACGCGGTCGACGGCGGCTATTTCAACGCGATGGGCATCGAGCTTCTCGCCGGAGGCTTGTTCCGGGAAAACCAGCCTGTCGGGGACACGGCGCCCGGGGGGGAGAGGGCCGCGGCCCCCCGCGATCGCAACGTCGTGCTCAATGCGCTTGCAGCGCGCAGCCTCGGCTTCCGCGATCCGGGCCAAGCAGTCGGGCAACGGCTTCTCTCCGAAGACGCGCTGCTGACGATCATCGGCGTCGTCAAAGATTCGCGCTTCCGGTCGGTTCGCGAGTCGATCGAGCCGATCATGTTCCATCTGGACCCGGGCAACGCCCGATGGATGATCGTGCGCTACAAGGCGGACGATCCTTCCGCACTGCGCGACCGGGTCGAGGCGATCTGGAAACGGTTCGCCCCCGACGTACCGTTCGAGGGGCGCTTCAGCGAGGAGATCGTCGGCAAGCTTTACGACGTCGAGGCGGCGCGCGGGAAGATCTTTGCGGCCTTTGCAATGCTCGCGGTCGTCATCGCCTGCCTCGGCCTGTTCGGGCTCGCCGCTTTCACTGCGGAGCGCCGGACCAGGGAGATCGGCATCCGCAAGGTGCTGGGTGCCCGCACCCACGATATCGTGCGGCTGCTCGCCTGGCAGTTCTCGAAGCCGGTGATCCTCGCCAATCTCCTTGCCTGGCCGGTCACCTGGTGGGTGATGCGCGACTGGCTCAACAATTTCGACGCGCGTGTCGGTCTGGGCCCGGCACCCTTCGTGTTCGCCGGTCTCGCCGCGCTCGTGATCGCGCTCGGCACCGTCGCCGGCCACGCGATCAACGTGGCGCGCACCAATCCCGTCCACGCTCTTCGCTACGAGTAGGAGAAAGCTGCCGGACGCCTCATTCTGGCGGGCCGCTAACCCGGCAGGCGCGGCCAATACGGGTCCATCTGGCCGCCAGATGCACGCGTGCCCGGCGAAATTCCTGTCCGTGCGTGGACGTCACGGCGGCCGAATTCTGTTCCGGGAAGGGACTGACGGGGAGCTGTAATCGGCCAGAGAGCCGCGCAACCGGGCAGGCCGAGGGAGCGGCCACCCATCAGGAGCAATGTCCCGCTGACGCCCGGATCGCAGCTCGCCACGACGAGCGATCCGTTCCGCGCGGGAAGCGTCACCCGCCGATCGATCGCCATGCCGCGCCGGCTCCAGAGCAGCGAGTAATAATAAAGCTGGGGTTGATAATTCCGGGTGCCGCCGCCCTGGAATCCTGATTCGACGACGGTCATGCGGCGAACGCCCTGCTCGTGAAGCGAGGCGAACAGCATACCGTAGCTCGCCTGCGGATAGACTGCGCGCCTCAGGAGCAGGTCATAGCGCATGATGCCGGTCCGTATGGCGATGTTGGCGATCGTGGCCACGACGAGCGCGGAAGGCAGGATCAGCTTGCGCCACGAGGGCCGTTCGGGACCAGCATAGCCGAGGAAACGCGGGAGCCGCACTTTCACGGTGATGGCGCAGGCGATTGCGAGCCAGGGCAAAGCAGGCAGAATATATTGGACAAGCCTGGTGCCGGTGACGCTGACCAGCACGAGTTGCGTGAAGAAGCAGCACAGCGCGAAAAGCAGCGCCTGGCGGGTCTGCCCTTTGGCACCGGCCAATCCGAGCGGGGCGAGAAGCGCCAGCGGTCCCGCGCTGAACAGGCCATCGTGGAACACAAGCTGGAGGTAATACCAGGGCGGGCCGCCTTGGCGCACCAGCCGATCACTGAAGCGGCCGGAAAAGTCGTTATGCCATGCGGCTTCCAGATAGCCCGGCGCCAGCCGCTCACGGGTGACGTAGAAGACGCCGAGCGGCAGGAGCGCGAGGAGCAAGAGGATGAGATAGCGGGGCGTCGCAAGGGCCCGGCCCAGCCGGTTGCACACCAGAAGATAGAGCGCCACGCCTACTCCCGGGATCACGCCGGCGGTCGTCTTGGTCATCGCCGCTCCGGCGACCAGCGCGCATGCGAGCAGCAAGAGCTTCA
>JASLBO010000077.1 GCA_030146605.1 Sphingomonas sp.
AGGCGCGCCGCGATGCGGTTTCGCGTGCCGACAGCCCCTCGGCCATCAGTTCGTTCTTGGCTTCGGCAAGCTCGGCCGCGCTCACCGGCGCGTCGCGCAGCCGCGCGATCTCGGCCGTCAGCGCCGCCTCGGCCTGCGCCACCGTCGCTCCAGTGGCGAGCGTCACCGTCGGCGCGAGAAAGCCATTGTCCTCGACATCGTTGAAATTGGCGCTGGCGGTGCTGGCGATCGGCCGGTCGAACACCAGCGCCCGCTTCAGCCGCGAATTGTCGCCGTTGGCGAGGATCGCGTCGAGCACCCGCAGCGGCGCGATGTCCGGGTGCGCCGATCCGGGAATCCGCCAGCTGCTCGCGATCAACGGCAACGGCACGTTGGGCGCGTAGACCGTCACCGTGCGCGGCGCCGTACGCGGCTTCTCGCGCGTCCGGATCGCGAGCGGGAGCGCAGATTTGCGCCGCGGGACTGCGCCGAAGTAGCGGTCGACCAGCGTGTCGAGCCGTGCGGGATCGAAATTGCCAGCGACGATCAGCGTCGCCGTATCGGGCCCGTAATAAGCCTCGTGGAAGGCGAGTGCGTCTTCCAGCGTCGCCGCGTCGAGCTGCTCGAGATTGCCGATGCCCGAGCGCCTGGCCGGCACGCTGTCATGGCTGTTGTCGTCGAGCGCCAGCCGCAGCCGGCCATAAGCGGGGGCGAGGATGCGCTGGCGGAACTCCTCCTTCACGACATTGCGCTCGGTGTTGAACACCTCGGCATCGATCACCGGCCGCGCCATCCGCTCGGCATGGCTCCACAGCATCGCCTCGAGATATTGCGCGGGGACCGTCTCATAATAATTGGTGCGATCGAACCAGGTCGACGCGTTGCGCACGCCGCCGACATTCTCGGTCAGCCGGTTGATCATGTTGTAGGGCATGTTGCGCGTCTTGCGCGACAGGATGTGCTCGAACAGATGCGCGAAACCCGAGCGCCCGTCGGGATCGTGCTTCGATCCGACATCGTACCAGACCTGTACGCTCACGCTGGGCGTGGCGGTGTCGCGAATGGCGATAATCCGAAGCCCGTTGGGCAAAGTGCGCTCGGTGAAAGCGATCGGCGGGACAACAATCTTCTGCGGCATCACCGCGGCTTGCGCCTGAACGAAGCCGGGAGCGGAAATGCCGGCGAGCAGGAATGCCGCGATGAGGCGGCGGGTGATGTCAGCGCGCAAAAGTCGCATCCTTTCAGATCGATGCAGCAGGTAATCCGATCTGCCGCCCGGCCGCAAGGCCACGCACGCTCAAGCTACTGCGATCAGCCGAACGGCATCAGCGATCGCCTCGTATATGCTGTCGAGATCTTCGGTGCCGATGCAATATGGCGGCATCACATAGACGGTGTTGCCCAAGGGGCGCAGCAATATGTCGCGTTCGACGAAGTGCGCCTGGAGCCTGGGCCCGAGTTCGGACAGATAGCCGGCATCCGGGCTTTCGAGATCCACGGCGACGATCGTGCCCGATTGGCGCGGATTGGCGACGCCGGGCAAGGATGCGATCCCGGTCAGGCCGCGGACCTGCAGCGCCGAAAGCGCCGCGACGCGATCGAGCACCGGCTCCTCCCGCCAGATCGCCAGGTTCGCCGCGGCGGCCGCGCAGGCGATCGGGTTCGCGGTGTAGCTGGACGAATGGAAGAACGTCCGCGCCCGGTCGCTGCCATAATGCGCGGCGTAGATCGGCTCGGCGGCCATCGTCACCGCCAGCGGCAGCGCGCCGCCGGTGAGCCCCTTGGACAGGCACATTATGTCGGGAACCACATTCGCCTGATCGCAGGCGAGCAGGGTGCCAGTGCGCCCCCACGCCGTCATCACCTCGTCGGCGATGAACAGCACGCCATGCGCCGCGCAGATGCGGCGCATTTCGGCGAGCACCCGGGCGGGGTACATCAGCATGCCCCCGGCCCCGAGGACCAGGGGCTCGACGATGAAGGCAGCCGCGCCGCCGCGGCAGAGGCGATCGAGCGCGTCGAGCGTCTGCTGCTCTACGCCCGGCGCCGGGAACGGTACCGTCGCCACGTCGAACAGCAACGGCGCGTAGGCGTGGTTGAACGTGCCGCGCGCGCCGATCGACATCGCCCCGATCGTGTCGCCATGGTAGCTGTGCTGCATCACCACGATCCGGTGGCGCGGCTCGCCGCGGTGCAGCCAATAGCCCAGCGCCATCTTGAGCGCGACTTCGACGCTGGTCGAACCCGAGTCGGAGAAGAACACCCGGGTGAGCGACGGCGGCATCAGCGCGCGCAGTCCCTCGGCGACGGCCTGGGCGGGCGGATGCGTCCAGCCTGCGAAGATGATCTGGTCGAGATCCTCCGCCGCCGCGCGGATCGCCGCCATGATCGCGGGATGCGAATGACCGTGGGTGGTGACCCACCAGGACGAGATTGCATCGATCACCCGGCGGCCGTCTTCGGTATAGAGCGCGGCTCCCCCGGTTCGGACGATCGTCGGGATCGGCGCTTCGAGCCCGTGCTGGGTGAACGGGTGCCAGATCGGCGAGCCGCTCATCGGAACGGCCCCAGATCGATATTGCTGGCGAATGCCCCGGCCAGGGTTTTGCGGTCGAGCGGGTCGAGCCATGGCAGCCGGCCCAGATGCCGGACCTCGCCGAGGCCGGTGATCGCGGATTCGCTTTCCGCCACGCGCTCGCCGGTGAACGCCACACCGAGTATCTCGACGCCCCGCCGGCGCAAGGCCTCGATCGAGAGCAGGCTATGGTTGATCGTTCCCAGCGAGGTCCGGGCGACCAGCACGACAGGCGCGCGCCACTGCGCGAAGAGATCCGCGAACAACAGCTTTCCCGCGAGCGGCACGAGGACGCCCCCCGCGCCTTCGATGACCAGCGAACCTTCGGCCTTCGGCAACTCCAGACGGCGCGGATCGATCGCGATGCCCTCGATCGCCGCGGCGACATGGGGCGCGCATGCCGTTTTCAGCCGATAGGCCTCGGCAAGGACGTGCCGCACGCCGAGCGCACGCACCATCGCACTGTCGCCGCCATCCTCTGTCCCTGCCTGGACTGGCTTCCAGTAAGCCGCGCCGAGCGCGCCAGCGAGCCCCGCTGCGAAGATCGTCTTGCCGACGGCGGTGTCGGTTCCGGTGATTACGAAGTGCTGGTTCATGCCAGCGCCTCTGCGAGCGCCGCAACATCTGCCACGCCGATGTTGACACTCAGCGACACGCGCAGTCTCGACGTCCCCTCGGGCACTGTCGGCGGACGGATACCGCGAACGTCGAAGCCCGCCGCCTGGAGTTCCGCGGCGCGCTCCATGGCCGTCGCCGCATCGCCCAAAATCACC
>JASLBO010000111.1 GCA_030146605.1 Sphingomonas sp.
CGAGCATTCGGGTGAAGGGCAGGATGGTGAGGTGCTCGGGCGGATTGGTCGGCACGCCCCAGGCATTGAACTCCTGGCCCCGCGCACCTTCGCGGCTGACCAGATTGGGCCAGGTCCGCCGCAACCCGGTGTCCTTGACCGGTTCGTGCGCATCGATCGCGATGCGATACTTCGCGGCGATCTCGGCGACCCGCTGATGGTGGCGCACCATATACTGGCCGGCGAACCATTGTTTGGCGCCTGCTGGATCGATGATTTCACCGCTGTGGCGGACATAGCCGGTCTTGACCATATCGACGCCGAGCTTCGCGTACAGCGCCATCGCGTCCTCGAGCTGCGCCGCGTAATTCTCGACCGCGCCCGCGGTCTCGTGATGACCGATGAGCCTGACCCCCTTGCCGCGCGCATAAGCCGCCAGCGCCGGCGCATCGAAATCGGGATAGGCGCGCGTGAAGCTGAACTTGTCGCCATTGGCGATCCAGTCGCCGTCCCAGCCCTGGTTCCAGCCCTCGACCAGCACCCCGCCAAAGCCGTTCTTCGCGGCAAAGTCGATATAGCGCTTCACATTGGCGGTGTTGGCGCCGTGGCGCCAGCCGCTGCCCCAGCTGCTGTGGTTGAGGTGCATCTCCCACCAGATCCCGACATATTTGCCGGGCCTGAACCACGATATGTCGCCGAGCCTGTTGGGTTCGTTGAGGTTGAGCTCGATCCGGCTGTCGGCCAGCACCATTGGGGAATCGCCGATCAGCACGGTGCGCCACGGCGTGGTGAAGGATCCGGTCTTCTCCGCCGCAGTGCCGTCCGGCGCCGGCATCAGCGACGCAGTGAGCGTCCCCGTGCCGTTGCCCGCCAGCAGCATGCTCGGAAAGTCGATCAGCGCGGCTTCGTGGAAGGAGAGGTAGACGCCATTGTCGCCCTTCAGCGTCAGCGGCGTCTCGGCAAGCGTGATCCGGCGCGCGTCGGTCTGGGTGTAGAGATATTCGTCGCGCTCCTGCCCCAGCGCCTGGTACCACCACGCCTGGTTGCGGCCGACGGGCCGGAATTGCGTACGGTCTGCGGTCACCTTGACGTGCTGACTGGCGGGGATCGCATAGCCGTAGCGCAGGCCGATCCCGTCGTCGAACAGGCGGAAGGTGACGTCCACCGAACGATTGAGCGGCGTATCGCCGGCAAGCGTCACGGTCAGCGCGTTGTGACGGTCGCGGATCAGGCGCTGCTCGCCCCAGGGCTGTTCCCAGCGCGTGTCAACTGACGTCGTGCGCGGATTGGACAGCGCTGCGAAGCGTGCGGCGGGCTCGCCCTGGAAGCTCAACCCCAATTCGCCCGGCGCAAGGACCGGTGTGCCACGGCGGCTCACCTCGTACACCGCCCTGCCGTCGCGGACGTCGACGCACAGCTCGATCACCTTGCCGGGGGACTGGGCGCACTCGCGCGCCTCGGCCGCGGCGATGCCCTGCGCGAGGACGACAAGCGAGACTGCGGCAAGGCGGCGATACATGTGATATCCTTTGCGAAGGTCCGAAAAAAGGTCGCGCGGCCGCCAGGGTAGATGCGGCGGCGCGAGAAGGGACCTCAGAATTTGGCGCGAACGCCGAACTGGAAGCGGCGGTCGACGCGGCTCCATGCCGAGTCGAGATAGACCGGCCGCGCGTTCGGAGTTGCCGGCGAGTCCCCGAAGATCTGCTGCTGGTACACGCTCTTCGTATTGAGCAGGTTCGATGCGTCGACCGACAATTCGAGGAAGCGGTTGACCGACAGGCGCAGCGATCCGTCGAGATACCCCGCCGCCTTCTGGAACACCGGCAACCCGATGCAGCAATCGAGATTCTGCGTCAGGTACCGCGAGCGCCAATTATAGGCGAGCCGGAAGCCGATCGGCCCCTTCTCGTACAAAGCCACCGCATTGAACGTGTGCTTCGAGATCCCCGCGAGCTGGTGCGAGTCGATCACCGATCCGGTGCCGCCCAACGCCGGTTGCCCCGCCCCGACCGCGCCGACATTGGCGCTCGACGATGCATTGAGCAGGTTGGAATTGTTGATGTCGGACTGGTGGACATAGGTGTAGTTGAGCTGGGTGCCGAGCCCGCTGAGCAATCCGGGCAGGAAATCGAAGAAGGTCTGGAAGCCCGCCTCCACGCCCATCAGCTTGCCGCCTTCGTCCGAATTGTTCGGGCCGAGGATCTGCACCGTCTGGCTCGAGCCATTGTTGGTGAAGGTCCGGGAAAACTGGCCGAAGCTGATGCTGTTGTTCAGCTTCTTGTAGAAGCCGGTCACCGTGAGCGAGCTGCTGCGCCCCATATAATGCTCGAACGACAGGTCGAACTGGTCGGCGGTGACCGGCTTGAGCGCGGCGTTGCCGGCATTGGCCTGGAACACGAAATTATAGCCGGTGACGTTCGCCGCGGTGTGTGCCGCGGTGGGCGAATTGTAGACGATGTACGGCGAATCCGGCGTGGTGTTGAGGATCGGCGCGTTCATCGCCACGGTGTTGCGCAGGAAGCCGATATCGGGCCGCGACATTGCCCGCGAATAAGCGAAACGGATGAAGCTCTTGTCATCGAGCCCGAACCGCACGTTGAAGCTCGGCAGCCATTCGGTGCTCGAGGCCTTGTAGGTGTCCGGCGTCACGCCGCCATTGGCGAAGGCGCGGATCGCCGGCGTCAGATAGCAGCTCGGATTGACGATGTTGTTGCCGCTGAGCGGCGTGCCGCAAGCCGGCAGATTGTCGAAGATGTTCGCCGCGGGGAAAGCGAGGCTGCCCTCGCTGGTCTCGCGCGTCTTGACCACGCGCACGCCGACATTGCCGACCACGCTGACTCCGCCGATCATCTTGTCGTCGCCGCCGAAGCGCAGCATCATATACGCCGCCTCGGTCTGCTCGCGCACCC
>JASLBO010000114.1 GCA_030146605.1 Sphingomonas sp.
AACGCGACGCTCACACCCGAAGAAATCAGCGACCGCCTCGTCGAACGCCAGCAAGCGCGCGTAGTGAAGGACTTCCAGCGCTCGGACACCATCCGCGACGAACTCGCCGCCGCGGGTGTCGAAGTGATGGACGGCGATCCGCTCGGCTGGGACTGGAAGCCGGCGCTGTAATAATTCCTCCCCGAGATCGCTCGGGGAGGGGGACCAGCCGCAGGCTGGTGGAGGGGCCGCGCCGCAGGTGCGGGCTCGCTTGCAAGATGGGACACCGCTTCGCGCCGCCCCTCCACCACGCCCTGCGGGCGCGGCCCCCCTCCCCGAGACAAGCGCGGGGAGGAATTTCGCGCGCAATCTCCTTGCGCCCCCACCCCCGCTTCCGCCAAAACGCGCCCAACACGGGAGACAGGCATGCGGGGACAGGTATTGGGCGTCGATCGCTCCAGCGGCGACGGGCAGATTTCGGGCGAGGACGGGCATCGCTACAGCTTCCGGCCCGGCGACTGGAGCGGCGACAAGGGTCCCGCCGTCGGCGCGCGCGTCGATTTCGCCACCGAGGGCACGCGCGCATTGTGCATCTTCCGCCTGCCCGATTCGGACACCGCATCGGTCGCGCATCGCCCGCCCGCGGCGAACGACCGCAACAAATATGTCGCCGCCCTGCTCGCCTTCTTCATCGGCACGCTCGGCATTCACCGCTTCTATCTCGGGCGCAACGGATCGGCGGTGCTGATGATCGTGATCTCGGCGACGTTCGTCGGTCTGATCGTCACCGGCATCTGGGCGTTCATCGACTGCATCCGCTATCTGATCATGTCCGACGACGAGTTCGCCCACCGCTACGCGCGCCGCTACGCCTGATGAAGCTCGTCCTCCCCGCCCTCGCCCGGCCTCTGGTCGAGGCGCAGTTGCCCGCGGGGCTCGACGTGCATTGGTTCGCCAGCCTCGACGAAGCGATCGCGATGGTCGCCGATGCCGATATCGGCTGGGTCGACAATAACGGCCCCGCCAATTGGGCGCGCGCGGTCGCCGCCGGGCGCAAGCTCCAATGGCTCTCGACGATCTATGCCGGGCTCGATCCGCTCGACAAGGATCAGCTTCGCGCCCGCGGCACCCGGGTCACCAACGGCAGCGGCGTCAACGCCCATACCGTCGCCGAATATGCCGTGCTCGGCGCGCTCGTCGCCGCCAAGCGCTACGATCAGGTCGTCCGCATCGCCGACACGCGCGTCTGGCCGTTCGACGCGCCGGGCAAGCTCGAGCTGTTCGAGACCAATGCCCTCGTCATCGGCTATGGCACGATCGGCCGGCTGATCGGCGAGCGCCTCGCCGCGTTCGGCGTCGCCGTCACCGGGGTGACCCGCACCGGCGCGCCCGGCACGATCGGCCCCGAAGCGTGGCGGACGCGTCTCCCGGAATTCGACTGGATATTCCTCGCCGCCCCCGCCACCGATCAGAGCCGCGCGATGATCGGCGAGGCCGAGCTCCGCGCGATGAAGCCCTCGGCGTGGATCATCAATGTCGGCCGCGGCGAGCTGATCGATCAGGACGCGCTGATCGAGGCCGTCACCAGGCGCCGCATCGCCGGCGCGTTCCTCGACACGGTCACCCCCGAGCCGCTCCCGCCCGAGCATCCCCTGTGGACCGCGCCCAACATCATCCACTCGATGCATCTGTCGGGCCGCAGCCAGACCCGCATGTTCGTCCGCGCCGCCGCCTTGTTCGTCGACAACCTCCACGCCTTCATCGAAGGCCGCCCGCTCCAGAACGAAGTCGATCTGGCGGCGGGCTATTAGGCGATGATGGTCGCCCAGGCGGCTATTTGGCCGGCTCTTTCACCGCGAACAGCCGGTCCCAGAATTCGTCCTTGAGCAGATATTCCATCGCCGCCCCGTCGCTGCGGTCGTCGGGGCAGCCGGCCTGGTAGGAGAAGGTCCGCGCCGCCATCTCGTCGCTCACCTCGCGAGCGAAATCGGGCCCGAGCCGCCGGGTCAGCACCACCAGCATCGCCCGCGCCGCCTCGGAGCCCCACAAGGCGCGCGGATCGGGGACATAGTCCGAAACGCCCTCTTCCTGCTCGGCTTCCTCTTCGGCAGTCAATTCGCGGTCGTCTTCGTCGAGCTCGAGCTGCACGCGGTTCATGGCCGTCTCCTTCATTGCTGCATCAACGCGAAGGCACGCTTATGGGTCCGAAACGACATCATTACCCAGCGAGGGTAATTTTAGCGCTTGCCAGCATTTACCCCGTCAGGGTAAGGCGCTCGCATCATGACGACACTCGCAGGTTCCAAGATCCGCCGCTTCCGTGAGGAACGCGCGCTTTCCCGCGCCGCTTTCGGTGCTTGGTTCGACACGCCCGGCTCGACCGTGCAGGGCTGGGAGGAGGACGGCAAGCGCGCCTCCGCCGCGGTGCTCAACCAGATCGCCGCCAACGGTATCGCCCATCACCAGGACTGGTACGTCCCTATCCGCAATCTGGAGCAGAGCATGGGCTGGACCCCCGACAGCTGGACGCAGGCCGAGGCCCGCCAGCTTCCCAATTACCCCGATCAGGCCGCGCTGAACGCCGCCACCACCCAGATCGCCTCTTACCCCCCATTGGTCTTCGCCGGCGAGGCGCGCGAGCTCACCACCGAGCTCGCCAAGGTCTCCCGCGGCGAGGCCTTCCTGCTCCAGGGCGGCGACTGCGCCGAGAGCTTCGCCGAATTCCACCCCAACAACATCCGCGACACCTTCCGCGTCATCCTCCAGATGGCGGTCGTCCTCACCTTCGCCTCGAAGCTCCCGACGGTGAAGCTCGGCCGCATGGCCGGCCAGTTCGCCAAGCCGCGCAGCGCCGACGAGGAGACGATCGACGGCGTCACCCTCCCCAGCTACCGCGGCGACAACGTCAACGACATCGCCTTCACCCCGCAATCGCGCATCCCCGATCCGCAGCGCATGGTGCAGGGCTATTCGCAGTCCGCCGCGACGCTCAACCTGCTGCGTGCCTTCGCCACCGGCGGCTATGCCAATCTCCACCAGGTCCACAAATGGACGCTCGACTTCATGGGCCGCAGCCCGTGGTCGAAGAAGTTCGCCGACGTGGCGGACCGCATCGGCGAGTCGCTCGATTTCATGGAGGCGTGCGGGATCAACCCCGACACCGTCCCGCAACTCAAGGGCACCCAATTCTACACCAGCCACGAGGCGCTGCTCCTCCAATATGAGCAGGCGCTCACCCGGCAGGACAGCCTCACCGGCGACTGGTACGACACCAGCGCGCATTTCCTGTGGATCGGCGACCGCACCCGCTTCGAGGGCAGCGCGCATGTCGAGTTCCTGCGCGGCATCGGCAATCCGATCGGGATGAAATGCGGCCCCAGCCTCGAGCCCGACGCCCTGCTGCGCCTGCTCGACACGCTCAACCCCGCGCGCGTCCCCGGCCGCATGACCCTGATCACCCGCTACGGCCACGACAAGATCGAGAAGGGCCTCCCCGCCCTGATCCGCGCGGTCAAGCGCGAGGGGCATCCGGTGGTGTGGAGCTGCGACCCGATGCACGGCAACGTCGTCAAGGCCGCCAACGGCTACAAGACCCGCCCGTTCGAGCGCATCCTCGCCGAAGTCCGCGGCTTCTTCGCCGTCCACCGCGCCGAGGGCACCTTCGCCGGCGGCATCCACGCCGAGATGACCGGCCAGAACGTCACCGAATGCACCGGCGGCGCGATCGACGTCACCGAACAGTCGCTCGCCGACCGCTACCACACCCACTGCGACCCGCGGCTCAATGCCGGGCAATCGCTGGAACTCGCTTTCCTGCTGGCGGAGATGCTCAATGCGGAGATGGCGGAGCGAAGAAAGGCCGCATAGCCCCATCCTTCCCTCGCCCCCTGCAAGGGGGAGTGTGAGGTCGGATCGCGCCCCGCGCGATCCTCGATCATGCGGGGCATGATCGACCTCGCACTGGTTGCGCAGACTTAGGTTTTGCGAAGCAAAGCCTTAGTCGGAGCTGGGTGAGGGGGTGCGGCTGCGCAGCAGCCGCACGGAGCTACGCTCCGCCCTACCGCGCCATCCGCTCGCGATCCATCTTCAGCGTCACCACCAGCCCGTCTTCGCACCATTCATAGTCGATCGTGCCGCCCAGCTGGCTCGACACGGTGCGCTTGACCAGATTGCTGCCGAACCCCGCGGGCGCCTCGGGCGCGTCGACCGGCGGTCCGCCGCGCTCGACCCACGTCACCGTGATCGCATCGCCCTCGGTTGTGCTGGTCACGTCGAGCGTTCCGGTCGTTTCCGAAAGCGCGCCATATTTGACCGAGTTGGTCGCCAGTTCGTGCACGACCAGCGCCAGCCCGGTCGCCGCTTTCTCGCCCACCCCCATCCGCTCGACCGCGACGCGGATCCGCCCGCTAAAGGCATTGGGATCGTCATAGGGCGCGAGCAGCACCGAGATCAGGTCGCCCAGCAACGCGGCGGAGCCCTGGTCGTGCGGCAGCGGCCGGACCAGATCGTGCGCCCGGCCCAGCGCGCTCAGCCGCGCGGTCAGGTCGCGCGCCATATCCTCGGCGCTCACCGCCGAGCGCGAGGTGATCGCCGTCAGCCCCGAAGCGATCGCCAGCAGGTTCTTGACGCGGTGGCTCATCTCGCCGGCGAGCAGCTCATGGCCTTCCTCGGCCTGTTTGCGCCCGGTGACGTCGAGGAAGATGCCGAACATCGTCCGCCCGACAATGCCCTCGTCCTCGCCCTGCCCGCGCGCCGAGATCCAGCGGATTTCGGATCCGACCATGATGCGGAAGTCGGTCTCGTAATAGCCGCGCACCGCCCGCGTCGCCGCGAACGCCGCGCGCACCCGGTCGCGATCGGCGGGATGGATATGCGCCGACAATTGCTCGAAGGTGACCGTGTCGCGCCACGGCACCCCCCAAAGCTCGAAGCCGCGCGCGTCCATCGTGAACCGATCGGTATCGACCTCCCACGACCACAATGCCACCCCCGCCGCAGTGACGGCGAGCCGAAGATGCTCCGCATCCCATTCGTGCGGCGTCGGCGTTCTGGCGGTCACATGCTGTCCTGATCTTGGGGAGGTCCGCCATATCAACCACCGCGGTGAGGTCAACGCCGAGCGGTGCGATCG